>JAICUM010000086.1 GCA_025935855.1 Pirellulales bacterium
ATTTGAGCCGCCATTGCCGCAATTGCCCACGGTGACGTAGGTCTTCTCCGGATACGTCGTGCTAGTGTTGGGGCAATTGACCTTTGCGCCCATGTTGCCGTGGTAGCTGATTCGAAGATCGCTCAATTCTTCTGTGGAGCCCTGACCGATTGGAGCGGTGTACGCTAACTCGAGTGAATCTTGCGAGGGACAATGGAACGAAGGTAGCGGCGTTTTGCGAGCCCGGTCGTTTTGGCTATCATCCCAATGGTGATTCTGATCGACCAAATTGTGGAGGCCATTCAGTTCGACGTATGGAAGAATCTGAGCAACCCAGCTTAACATTGTGTTGAAACCCTTATTCGTCCTACCCGAAGCGCTGGGAAAGCGCAGCCGCGCGTCGTGGTAGTTCTGGCAGGCAAGCGTGATCTGCCGCGCGCGGTTTTGGCAATCGGTGCGCCGCGCCGCTTCACGAGCAGCCTGCACCGCCGGGAGCAACAGTGCGACCAACACGCCGATGATGGCGATGACCACTAACAATTCGACAAGCGTGAAACCACGGTGTTTCATCAGGTGACGCCTCAGCTTCGATGGATCGAAAAGATTCCTGCCGCGTTTGGCCCGCGCGGCCGCGCTTTTCCAGACAAAGAGTTGGCGGAAAAGCGCACCGACTCGCGAGGGTCGAACGCCGCTTTTGGCGAATCGGCTGCCGGCCTCGCGGAGCGTGAAGAATTATTCGCGGCGCCGCTTGCGAGTTCAACGCCGCTAATCCCACTTGGGTATAGGGCCGCGCGATGCGGCGTTTGGACAAAGTTTTGTTCGTCTCTCGCTGCAGGCGAAAAACGTCGGAAGTTTCTAGGTTCGACGCCCTGCACCAACGCCCAAACGTCGATCGGCGGCGCGCGGTCGCGACGATCAAGAGATCGCTTTTCAGGCCTGATCTTCGTTGCTGCCGGCATAATCGTTAGATAGACTAGAAGCTGGAAAAATCTGTTCTTGCGTCCTTCTCAGTTCAACGTGGCGAACGGGCTATTGGGGCTTGCGCCTGGGCGGCGTGCGTTCGCTGGACGCCTCTTGTGAATCGGCCCGTCGCGTTCTTGCACCTTGTGGAGGAATCCGTGATGAGACTTAGTGGGCAGCTGCGGTGTGTGAGAACGGCGCTGGCGACCTGCGCGGCGACGGCGCGATCGGCGACCTGGATTGGGCCCACGGCCGACGGCATGCAGGGCGGCGAATGGACGACGGATGCAAATTGGACGAGTCCGGCGACAGCCCCCAACGGCGTCGGAGCGGCGGCCATTATTAATCCCTCGGGCGTCGCGGCGGCGGTCACGCGCACCTTTACGATGGCCTCGCCGGTGACGCTGGGCTCGATCGCGATCACGGAAAACGACACCGACGCCACGACCAGCACGCGGCAAAACGCGATTAACGCCGACGATGGGCCGACGCTCACATTCGACAATGGCGCCTCGCCGGCGACGATCACCCTGAACGGCTTCACGACGACCAGCAGCGCGAACCCGAACACGATTCGCGGCCCCGTCGTGCTGAACTCAGACTTGGTCATTCAGGGCAATTTGACCAAAGCCAGGACCGTCACGGGCGGCGTGCCGGATTATGACGTGAGCCAGGGCATCATCAATTTCCTTGGCGGCAGCAGCACGATGACCGGCAATCATAGCGTCACGATCAACACCCCGAACGGCGCCGTCTTCATGGCGGACGTGCCGAAAGCGTTCGAGGGGCCGTTGGTGGTGCAGGCGGGGCGGGTGCGCTTCAATCCGGGGGCGCTCACGCCGACCAACACATCGTCGGTGACGGTGAATCCCGGCGGGCAGCTTGATCCCGGTGCGCAAGGCGACATCACGTTTGGCAGCGCGCTGGCGACGCCGCCGACGCTGACGCTGAACAGCCACGGCATCGCGCCGTTTCCCGGCGCCATTCGCAATGACGTGGCCGGCTCAGATCAAACGTTTCGGAACCCGATCGTGCTTGCCGGAACCTCGTCGATCGACGTGATCAGCGGTCCGGGCTTTTCGCCGCTCGCATTCATGCGCTTCGACGGCGCCATCAGCGGCTCGGGCAAGCTGATCGTGAACGAGATGCCGGGCGATCCGACCCGCGGAGGAGAACTGCACGTCTCGGCGGCAAACACCTATGCCGGCGGCACCGAAGTGCAACAAGGCTGGTTCGTGTTAAGCGGCTCCGATGCGACCGCCGGCACGGGAAACGTGCTGGTTGACGGCCGGAGCGTCGGCACGGGCGGCAGCCAGGCGGCCGGCGTCCTGCGAATTGAATCGGGCGTCAACAACGGGATCGCCAATAGCGCAACGTTGACGCTCACGGGCGACAGCGGCGCGGACGGAGTCATCGGCGGCATCGCCGATCTCGGCTTCGGCGTGAATGAAGTTGTCGGCGGGCTGGTGCTCAACGGGGTCGCTCAACCGGCCGGCACGTACGGCGCCACCGGTAGCGGGGCGACGTTTGTCAACGACGCGTACTTTACTGGGGCTGGCATGATCACCGTCGTGCCGGCCGCGCCGCCGATTCCCGGCGACTTCGATCACAACGGCATGGTGAACGGAGCCGACCTGGTAATTTGGAAGGGCAGCTTTGGCAGCGGCAACGGCGCCGACGCCGACGGCGACGGCGATTCGGACGGCGCGGACTTCCTCGTCTGGCAGCGGAACGTCGGCCAGCACAACGCGACGGCGGCGGTGACGGGCGTCCCGGAACCGGCGGCGGCCACCTTGTTGCTGCTAGCCGCCGCGATGGCGTTTCGCTCTCGCCCCGGAAGGTGAACCTGCGGTATTAACCTAGGCGGACGCTTGTTCCTCGGCTCGCCGATTGGACGGCCGAGGAACATTTTTTTGTCAGAATCGCCGCTGTTCAGTTACAATCGACACTGTCAGCGGATCTTTTCACGCTTTGACGATCTTCTGTTGAATCGGCGCGTAGTCGGGGCGACGCGTCAGTAAATTCTGTTTGGCATTGGTCCCCGCGGAGGACGGAGATGAGGGCGTTCTTTCAGCTTTTGGCAGGCGTCGTCGCTTGCCTGTCGTTGGCCGGAGCGGCACTGGCACAAAATTCGGCGACCTGGGTTCCCAACGATACCGGCACGTACGAGTGGGACGACGTGAACAACTGGAATCCGCAAGTGATTCCCAACGGCGTGGGCGACAGCGCCACGTTCAACAACACCAACACGATGACCATCAACCTGAGCGCCGATCACACCGTCGGGTCGATCACACGGAACCTGCTGGGCACAACGCGGACGCTGACGATTGCCTCCGGCGATCCCGGCGGAGGCCTGTTTGGGAAGATGATCTTCGACGCGGCGGGCGCCGGCCCGGCGACGCTGAACATTCCTACCGATCCATCGACCGGCCGGATGAACATTTCAGCGGACGTGACGCTGAACGACGACTTGCAACTGAACATCGACATGCCGAAGCAAACGTCGTTTCAGGGAGCCATTCGCTTTACGGGCAACATGGACGGCGCCGGCGGCCTGATTAAGAACGGCGTCGGCTACGCCGACTTGCGGACCAATCCGAAAAACTACACCGGCGCCACGGTGGTCAACGCGGGCATATTGACGGTCGAGCCCATTGCGGCGCCGGCGTTGTCCAGCTCGTTCACTATCAAGCCCGGCAGCCACTTGGAGCCGACGGCCGACGGCGATTACCAACTGGGGGCCGGCTCGTTGTTTCTCGGCGGCACGGGCGTGGGCAGCGAAGGCGCCATCCGGCCGCAGCGCGGGGCGAGCGCCGGCTTCAACGTGCGAATCCTGAACCCGGTCGTGTTGACGTCCACGACGCTCATTCACAGCCAGGTGCAGGGGACGCCGGCGGCGCCCTCGGCCGGCGGAATCACCTTTGCCGGCGTCGTTAGCGACAGCGATCCGACCGCCCAATTGCAGTTGTCGGCGCCTAGCAATGGGCAGCTCGGCACGTACGAACTCGATCAGAAAAACACGTATCGAGGCGGAACGTTGCTGCACGGCGGCACGCTGCGCGTGACCAGCGCGTTTACGCCTGACGCGAGCTTGGGCGCCGGCAACGTGACGCTCGTTGGCGATCCGTACGCCGATGGCGGCGGCGCGGCGTTTGGCAAGTTGATTCTCGAATCGGGCCTGACGAACGCCATCGCGGATACGGCTACGCTGAGCCTGGCCGGCGGCGATGCACCGGGCGTGGCGGATGACGCTTATGTCGATCTGGGCTTCGGCATCAACGAAGTCGTCGGCGGGCTGATCCTCGCCGGCGTTGCTCAACCGGCCGGCACCTACGGCGCCACCGGCAGCGGAGCGACGTTTGTCAACGACGAGTTCTTTGCCGGGGCCGGCATGATCACGGTCGTGCCGGCGGCACCGCCAATTCCTGGCGACTTCGATCACAACGGCTCGGTGAACAGTGGCGACCTGGTGATCTGGAAAAGTAACTTCGGCGGCGGCAACGGGGCCGATGCCGATGGCGACGGCGATTCCGACGGCGCCGACTTCCTGGTCTGGCAGCAGAACGTCGGCCAGCACAACGCGGTGGCGGCGGTCACGGGCGTGCCGGAGCCGGCGGCGGCATGCCTGCTGACGGTGGCCGGACTAGCGGTCGTGGACCGGATGCGGAAGCGGTAAGTCGCTGCATCCATCGTGGAGAATTAAAGGCCCTCGCCATCGCAGGATGGCGAGGGCCTTCTTGTTGGTTCAGGGGCGATAATGATCCCTCCCCTAGCCTCTCCCTTCAAGGGAGGGGGGAATGACTACAGTTCGTTCTCTTGGACAGTTTCGTCGCCGGAGACTGTGCCGAGCGCGTTGAGCAGGGCTTGTTGGACGTCGTTCTTGATCGCCTTGACGTGGCCGTCGAGAAACAGGAAGTGGGTCAGCCCGCTGTGCTCGCTGCCGAACTTGATGTTCGACGGATCGTCCGGCCCCTGGGCGATGCCCTGGTTGGTGCCGGCGAAAATCGTGCGCGGCGAATCGCCGGCGAGGAACGCGTTGTCCCCCTGGGCGTAGTCGTGCATGTCGGGGTTGTCGTTCGCCGGGTTTTGCGGCTTGTGCTTCTCGCCGATGCAAAGCGTATTTGACAGGCCGTCGGTGACGTCCTTTTCCTTGATGTGCGAGAAGCTGAAGATCGGGCCGCTCATGGCGGTGTTGGGCCGCTGGTCGGCCTGCATGCCGTTGTCGGCGCCGCCGGTGGCGTTGACGACGCCGGTCATGTAGTCGTAGCCGGCGCAGGCGGCGTAATCGCCGAGGGCGGCGGCCGCTTTGACCAGCGGCGGCTGATCGTTGTTGTCGAAGTCGCGGTCCGCGGCGGCGGTGCGGCGGCTGGGGCACGCGTATTCGTCGATGGGCGTGCGCATGGCCACCGCGTTTAAATTGTTGTCCACGCGCACCCCTTTGTGGAACGCGGTGAAGATGGTGTTCTTCTCCAGATAGGGAAGCAGCCGAAAGGCCCAGGAGACGCTGGTAGGCGTCGTCGTGTCGCGGCCCATGGGGTACTGCTTGGTCGCGTCGGCGTGGTTCTGCACGGCGAGGCCCATTTGCTTGAGGTTGTTGACGCAGGAATTGCGTCGCGAAGCCTCGCGCGCGGCCTGAACCGCCGGCAAGAGCAGGGCGACGAGCGATCCGATGATCGCGATCACCACCAAAAGTTCAACAAGCGTGAAACCATGTACTGTAGACGCGTCTCTCCGATCTGAGATCCGCCGTGGCGGAGACGCGTTTGCGAGTTTCGGAGAAACTCGCCTACAGGGCATGCAGAACACAGTGCGCGGGGCGACCGCGAGAATCTCTTGAGTGCTTGCCATCAGAAAGGTCTCCAAAGGTGGGTGACCCCGAGGTCGGCCGCGACGTGCGGCGGACTCATGTGGCGGGACGCCGCGAGGCTTCGATCGTCGAAGCGGGTGTCGTGCGGCGCTGATAGGGCGGGGTCGAGGTAGGCAGTAACTCTGCGATCAACCTAACGCGGCGGTTCCAGGCGGGGCAAGAGTGAAAGCATCGCTGGTGCGCAAAAACGCAGTTAAAAACACGCAAGAAAAATCGAGAAAAAATTGCGAAAAAATGCGCGTCGGCAATGTTTCGGCACGCGACTGCATGCGCCGATGCCTGCTTGCGTTACTTCACGTGCAGCACGCTGTTGCGGTATTCGAGCGTGCGTTCGCTAGAGCCGGGGTCGGCTTTCCACACGTCGCCGTTGACAACGAATTTGTATTCGTAGCGGCCCGCGGGAAGCTTTAGCTCGGTGGTGAACACGCCGTCGCCGTCGGGACCACTCAGACGGTGGTCTGTCTTTTTCCACTTGTTGAACTCGCCGGCGACATACACCGCGTCGATGGACTTCGGCAGCTCGGGGTCGTCCGCCTTGGGATGGAAGCGGAAGGTGACGCGGTACTCGCCTTTGTCATCGTCCTTCGCCGCGCGGATTGGCTCGACGCGCGGCGCGTTTTGCACGTCCTGATCGACCTGGCTGACGGTCATGCTGCCGATCATCATCTCGTCCCACGTCTGGTCGCCCCAGTACACGGTTTGCGTGGGATCGGGATTCAGCGGGTTATTCGCCGAGTTGTCGAAGTGACCCACCATATGGACCACCGTGCCGGCGGGGAGCAGCTTTGGTTTCTTGAGCAGATAGACGATCTGCCAGTTGAAGTCGTAGCGTGGCACGTCCAGCAGGATTTCCTGGCGGTGGTCCGGGTACTCGGCGGTGAAGCGGAACGACTTGCCGCGGTAGTGCATGTGCGGCGTGAGCGTGTAGAGCATCGTGTCGGCGTCGAATTTTTCCTCGGCCGTCACCGCGTAGTCCGGATGGCCCGGCGGAATGAGGAACTTGAAGTTGAACGCCGCGGCGATGCGGACTTCCTTCTTTACCTTCGCGGGGTCGGAGAAGATGACGGCGGCCTCGCTGCGATCGGTTTGCGGCGTGCCGTTGGGCGTGTAATGCACCTGGAAGGCGAGCTTCGAGCCGGCGGGGATGCGCACGGCAAACCGTTCGTCGCCCTTGATGGCCGGCATGCCGGGGGCGAACGCGGCGATCGCGTTGAATAGCGGATCGCGGTCTTTAGGCTTGTCCTGGCCGGGCGGCAGGTAGAAAAGGAGCAGATGGTGTACGACCTCGCGGTTGCCGGGACGAGCTTCGGCGCTGTAAACCCATTTGTCCTCGGTGAAGTGCGGGTCGAAGATGAAGTACTGGTAATCGACCGTGCCCGTGGCGGGTACTTTGAACTCCTCGGGCATCTTGTACACGACGTCCGGCTTGGGGATCGACCAGCCTTCGGCGAACTGGCGCGGCGGCGGTAGTTCGGCGGGGTCGCCTTCGGGAACGCCGGCTTCGACCCATTTGTGGAAGAGTTCTTTCTCAGCGTCCGACAGGCGGGCGTCGTTCAGGAATTCGCCGTGCTTGGGGTTGGCTCCCCACGGCGGCATACGGCCAGAGTCGATGACCTCCAGGCACATGTCTGACCAGGCAGCGACGTCGGCGTAGTCGGTCAGCGTGAACGGCGCAATCTGCCCCGTGCGGTGGCACGTGACGCAGCGGTTCTGCACGATCGGGGCGATGTCTTTCGAGTAAGTTACGTCTCCGCCGGCCTTCGAGGGCTCGCGCCGGCCGATGAGGCAGCCGACGGCTTCGGTGAGCGGCGCGGCGACCGGCTTGCCTGCGAGCATGGCATCGACGGCGTCGAGCAGGTCGTTCTTCGTCGGCTTGTTTCGCACCGAGCCGACGCTGTACTGGTCGTCGATGCGGCCGTGGTAGCGGACGACGCGCTGGCGATCGAGGACGAAGGCTTCGGGAGTGCGCGTGGCGCCGAACTGGTCGGCGACCTTGGCGCCGGGGTCTTTGAGCAGCGGAAACTTGGCGCCGAATTTTTTACCGTAGGCGGCGATCTCTTGCAGCGTGTCCTGCTGGTTCGAGTTGACGCCGATGATCTGCACGCCGCGGTCGGCGTATTTGGCGTCGATCTCCGCGAGGCGGCCGGCGTAGTGCTTGGCGAGCGGGCACTCGGTTCCGAGGAAGACGACGACGAGGACCGGGCGGTCTTTCCACTCGGCGAGCGAGCGCTTGGCGCCGGTGGAGTCGTTCAACGTGAAGTCAGCGATTTTCCTCCCGAGGGGCGAAGGTGGAGGGGCGGCGGCGCTGGCGCTGGTTTGCTGAAACGCGGCAGCGAATGCGATCGCGGAGAGAACGAGTATGCGGCGAAGTAAAGCGTTCATTTCAAGTCGGTCCATGCGTGAGCAGGCGCCTTCATCGTATCGCAAGCGACCTTCATCGTATCGCAAGCGACAACGAGGCGGCAACAAGCGGCGGATGCAATCAGCCGCTATTGCTCTATAATGTCGATGCGTTTGGCAGACGCATTTGTTTCATTTAATCGCCGCAGGAGGCGCACGCAGGATGCTTGGCGAGCGGGATGCGAAGACGTTTTGCGAATTCTTCGCCGGCATCGGGCTGGTCCATGAGGCGCTACGGCGTTCGGGCTGGCAATGCGTGTATGCCAACGACATCGACCCCAAGAAGCGGGCGATGTACGAAGGAAACTACGGCGCCGCGGCGAGCGACCACTATCATTTAGGCGATGTGTGGGCGGCGGAAGAGGTGCTGGCTCGCATTCCGGGGCGGCCATTTCTGGCGACGGCGTCGTTTCCCTGCACGGATATGTCGCTGGCTGGGAAACGCGCCGGCCTGAAGGGCGAGCAATCCGGCGCCTTGTTTGGGTTTTTGCAGGTGCTCGAGCGGCTGGAGGAGCGTCGGCCGCGGATGGTGCTGCTGGAGAATGTGCCCGGGTTTTTGACGTCGCATGGCGGGGCGGACTTTGCGACGGCGATCGACGAGCTGGCGGCACTTGGGTATTGGCTGGACAGCTTCGTGATCGACGCCCAGTGGTTTGTCCCGCAGAGCCGGCCGCGATTGTTTTTGGTCGGTTATCAGGAAGACCTTGTTGGGCGTCCGCTTATCGTGAAACGGGCTGATGGAGTTGATTCATTAGCTTCGCCGTGGCATGAGGCGGTGTTGCGTGCGGATTGGATTCGGCCGTCAAGGCTGCGAACTGCGATGGAGTCTATTGAGCCGGCGACCGGGTGGGCGACGGTTGATTGCGACAATCCGGCAGCGCGCAGGAGTGCGCTTAACAACTACATCGATCTAGATGGCCATGAGTGGTGGAACGCGAAGGAAAACTCGCGGCACTTCGACATGATGTTTGACCGGCATCGTCGGCAGATCGAGATGTTGCGCGACGATCGGGGGCCGGCAGTGGCGCTTACCGGCTTTCGCCGTGTGCGCGAAGGAAAACAACGACTCGAAGTGCGGTTCGACGGCCTGGCAGGTTGCCTGCGCACGCCGCGCGGCGGTAGTGCCAAGCAAGTGGTCATCGTGATCGATCGCGGCGAGGTGCGCATGCGGTGGATGACGCCGCGGGAGTATGCGCGGCTGCAAGGCGCCGGCGATTATGTGTTGCCGGAGAATACGATTCAGGGCTTGTTCGGCTTTGGCGACGCCGTGTGCGTGCCGGTGATTGAGTGGATTGACCGGAGGGTGCTGACGCCGGTGTTTGAGGCGTGGGCGGCGGAGCGCTCACCTGCGGCGGACCTTCGGGTCGCGGCTAAACAGCCAATGACTTCGGTCCGTTAACTTTTGCTCATGCCTGACCAATTTTCACCCGCTGAGCGCAGCCGGATTATGCGGTGCGTGAAGAGCGGCGACACGACGCCGGAGATGGTCGTGCGGCGGCTGGTGCATGGGATGGGGTATCGCTACCGGTTGCAGTGTCGCGAGTTGCCGGGGCAGCCGGATTTGGTGCTGCCACGGTTGAAGAAGGCGATCTTCGTACACGGCTGCTTTTGGCATCGGCACGCCTGCGAGGCGGGGCAATCGACGCCGGCGTCGCGGGTGGAGTATTGGGAGGCGAAATTCGCCCGGAATGTGTTGCGCGACCGGCGAAACCTTCGCAAGCTGCGCCGGCTCGGGTGGAGCGTGCTGGTGGTGTGGGAGTGCCAGACACGGGTGCGGCGGCGGGAGTCGCTGCGACGAAGATTAGAGCGATTCTTAACGGCGACGTGCTCGCTAAAGAAGGGTTGAGCGGGTGCCCGCGTCGTCACCCCCCTAGCCCTCCCCATCGAGGGGAGGGAAGCAGAGGGATCAATGGCTAGTGCAGCCGGTGGCCCGGCTTGGCGCCTTCGTCGGGCGTGAGGAGGAATGCCTCGTTGCCGCTGCCGGCGGCGACGACCATGCCTTCGCTGACGCCGAACTTCATTGTGCGCGGGGCGAGGTTCGCGACGCATACCACCAGCCGGCCGACGAGCTGCTGCGGCTCGTAGTAGGCCTTGATGCCGGCGAAGACTTGCTTGTACACGCCGCCGCCGAGGCTGAGCTTCAGTTTGAGCAGCTTCCGGGCCTCGGGGACTTCTTCGGCGGAGACGATGCGCGCGACGCGGAGATCGACTTTGGCGAAGTCGTCGATCGTGCATTGCGAGGCGAGGGGTTCGGCGGCGAGGGGGGCGCCGGGGTCGTTCCACTTGTCGGCAGCATCGGCGAGCGGGGCTGCGGCAGCCGCTGAAGCGGCGTCCGCCTGCGGGGTGGCGGCGGCGGGCGACGTGGCGCCGACGTTGGCGGCGGCGGGGGTGGCGCTGCCGATTTCGGGTTTGCTTTCTTCAATCATGGCGTGCAGGTCCTTTTCTTCGACGCGCTGGAGCATATGCGAGAACTTGGCGACAGGCGTGCCGACGAGCGGCTTCTTCGCCTGGTCCCAACTGGTGATCGGATCATTGAGCAACTCGCCGGTTTGCCGGGCAAGCTTCGGCAGCACCGGCGCGAGATAAATGGCGAGCTGACGGAACAAATTGAGCGCGATCGTGCAAACATCCTGCAGGCGGCCGGCGCTTGCTGGATCTTTGCGAAGCTCCCAAGGCTTGTTTTCCTCGACGAACGGATTGGCCCGATCGGCAAGCGCCAGGATCAGTCGCGTCGCACGGCTGTAATCGCACGATTCAAACGCCTCGGCAATCTCATCGCCCGCCGCGGCGGCCGCGGCAAACAAGCCGCCGTCGTCGGGATACTTGGCGGACAGGCCGGTCTTCTCGACGAACTTCGCCGTGCGGCTGGCGAGGTTCACGACCTTGTTCACCAGATCGGTGTTCACCTTCGCGACGAATTCATCGATGGCCAGATCGAGGTCATCCACGCGCGAAGATAGCTTCGTCGCATAGAAGTAGCGTAGGTACGATGGGTCGAGCCGGTCGAGATACGTGCGCGATTTGACGAACGTCCCCTTACTCTTGGACATCTTCTCGCCATTGACGGTGAGAAACCCGTGAATGTGGACCTTCGCCGGCAGGCTGTAGCCCGCGGTCTTGAGCATGCCGGGCCAGAAGAGAGTGTGGAAGTACGTGATATCCTTGCCGATGAAGTGGTGAATCTCGCAGTCGGGGCTCTTCCACCAGCGTTCGAGCTTTTCGCCGTGCCGATCGCACCACTGCTGCGTACTGGCGACGTAGCCGATGGGTGCATCAAACCACACGTACCAGTAGTTGCCCGGGCTGTCGGGGATTTCAAAGCCGAAGTACGGCGCGGGGCGCGAGATGTCCCAATCGCGCAGAGGCTCGCCCAGGAAGTGGCCTTGCAGGTAGTTGGCGATCTCCGGCTGCAGGTGCTCGTCGGCTTGCGTCCACTCGGCGAGGAAGCCGTGCAGCTTTTCTAGCTCGATGAACAAATGTGGCGCCGAGCGAATCTCCGGCTTGGCGCCGGAGAGCGTGCTGATCGGATCAATCAGCTCGATCGGCGCATAGTGGTGACCGCACACGCTGCAGTTGTCGCCAGGCTGGTCGCGCGATTTGCACTTTGGGCACGTGCCGCGCACGAACCGGTCGGCGAGGAACGTTCCGGCCTGCGAATCGTAAAGCTGCTCGACGGATTCCTCTTTCACGAGGCCCGCTTTGCGGATCGCCGCCCAAAACTCACCGCACAGGCGGCGGTTTTCTTCGCTGTGCGTGCTGCCGTAGTTGTCGAACTCGATGTCGAAGGCGGCAAAGTCGCGTTCGTGGGCGGCCTGCATCTCGGCGATCAGCTCTTCCTCGCTGCGTCCTTCCTGCCGGGCGCGGATCATGATCGCCGTGCCGTGCGTGTCGTCGGCGCACATGTACCGGCACTCGTGGCCGCGGAGCTTCTGAAAGCGGACCCAAATGTCGGTTTGGATGTACTCGACCAGGTGGCCGATGTGGATCGGCCCGTTGGCGTAGGGCAGGGCGGAGGTAACGAGCAGACGGCGGGGCATGCGGCGGGAGCAGGGGTCAGGGGCCAGTAGTCAGGGGTCAGTGAGCAACACAATTGCTAGCGGCGATTAAGAGCGGACATTGTACTG
>JAICUM010000297.1 GCA_025935855.1 Pirellulales bacterium
AACAGCGATCGGCAATGTGAAGCCGGGGGACCAGCCGTTCGAGCACCTGCTTGCGGGTGGCGGCCGTACCGGAAAGTTCGCCGAATGAATAGCTCTGCCAATAATCGCGATAACGGCCGTCAGGCCCTCCATCCTGCCAACTGGGATCGTTGCCGACGGAAGCGACGCCGACAAACAAATCGACGTCGCGCATGATTTCAGAAAACACCAAGGGCGGAACCTGGTCGAGCGGCAGCGGGTCGTTAATATTCTGCTGGCCGGCGCCGCCGGCCCTGCTGGCATACCCGCCGCCGCCGGCGTGGGCAGCATTGTCCGCGGCTTCTGAGCGGTAAAAGCGGACCTGATCCGTTGCCAGTCTGAGGAAGACGCCGGCATCGTTCGTATCGACTCCATAGTCCTGACCAACGCCTTCAATCCAAAACTCGGCGCGCAGGCCCCACTGCGGTAACTCCGTCGTTGCGGGGAGGTACACGTCATCCACTAACAAACGGAGTTTATTCTTCCAGCGCCGCGCGGCGCACAGAGCATTGAACTGGTGCTGCCGGATGAAGTGCGCGGCAAACCGGTTGGAGTAGGTGTTGGTCGTTCGCTCGGCGTCAGTAAGCAAATAGACTTCTCGGTGAGCCTGCTTGAAGGGTTGCCTTATGCCGAGGCCTTCCAGCCGCTGACGCCAGGCCAGCACGTCGTCAACGGCGTGGCCGATGGGATGCCACAGCGTGATTTCGGCCGTTTCGCCATGAGCGATGGAGTTTCCGACGACATCGGTCGGCGTCTGATCAACAAACAACGCGGGCGTGCCATCGACGCACCACAGCAGCCGTCGGGCGATCGTGCCAATTAACGGGTGATTTAAGTATCGCTCTCGCCAGGAGGCGATTGGCCAACTTTTCTGCAACAGATACATGCCGTCGATGCGATCGCGCTGCGCCGGCAACATGCTTTGAATGTCTTTGAGCGATTGCTGGAGATCCTTTAAGTCTTCCTTGTTTTCTGTTCGGACCTTGGCGGGCGTTGATTTGAGCGCCTTGCCTTTGGCGTCGAACCACTTCACTTCGGCGTCGCAGCCGCTCACTGTCAGCTCGGCCCGATAATCGCCAAAGGCCTCGCGCCGCAAGCCAATCTCTTCCAGGCCGTATGAGGGGACGCCCAATTCTTCGATCTGATCTCGGGGAAGGCCCAGCGATTCGGCCGCCTTATTGAACGCTTTTTCGATTTCCTTTTGGGCCGTGCCAAACTTGACTCGGACTTTGAGCATCGCGAGTTGACCGACGGCGTCGGAGGAGCCGATTTCCGCCAGCGCGTAGACGGCCGCATTGCCGACCTTCACGGCCCGTGGCCCGACGCCGGGGACCTTTTTATAGGCGGACTGGGCCACCGTGCTGATCGCGCGGGTCAACTCATCCTTCCTTGGAATCGTTGGCGCCAGCCACAGCAGTCCCCGCAGACAGGTGGCATTTTCTTGGTTCATCACATCGGCGTCGCCTCGCGAGTCACCGGCGTAGGCAGCCACTTTACGCAGAGATCGCCCCTTGGCTACCAGCGGAAGCCAGCGAAGCAGCGCTGCACATACGTTTTCGTCGCCGATGTCCGCCACGAGCTTTGCGGCGGTCCTGAGCCACTTGGCCGACGGTCGTGCGGAGGTTGCCGTGAGTGCATGCGTGAGCAGCTCGTACCATGGCATGCGCTGTAACCCGTTGAGGCGCGAAAGGTCGTCGTTTGCCGTGTCGGTCCATGACTCGCCGGGTGCGAGAAAAAAGCAGGCGCCATCGCCAATCAGTGCGGTGAGGCGTTTCACCTCCGCACTCGGCGAACCAAGCGGCGGTCCCGAAACGAGACTGGCGCGGTAGAGCGCGAGCACGTACCGTTCGCCTTCGATGAGGGGTGATTCTTTGGCCGCTCGCTCAGCGAGTGCGATGACTCTGGCAACTAGGTTGTTCAGGCCACCGCGGTCATACGGCGGTCGAGTAGAAGAATATAAGAGCAGATCAAAAAGGTCGTCGCGCCCGGCCAGTTCAAAGGGTGAATCAAGTAAATGGGAAGTGATTGCAACGGCCGCATATCGCGACTGCCACATGCGCTCGTCAGTATAGTGACGTTGCACCAGCGTATGATCGTCCCGCTCAGCAGCTGCGAGGAGCGCTCGACCGGTTTCCGTCGGCGACAAGCGCAGAAGCGGCTGCGCCGCTTCGACCTTGCTCAGGTCCGTGCTGTAGATGTCTCGAATGCCAATGAGTTGTTCGAATAGCTTGCTCAGCAACTCGTGCTCAGTGCGTAACGGTGAATTCTGAGGCATCGGAAACTGATCCGGTTCGATGGCGATCGTCTCCGCAACGTCTACAGGCTCTGAAAGGCCGAGGGCGCATTTGAGCTGACTGAAGACAAGCGGACTTCCCGCGGGCGCTTGCTTGGGCATCGGGCGAGTTTTGGCAGATGAGTCGACGTCTAGAGTGGGGACCTCTTCTCGGGCACACAGATGTTCGAGGGTCGTACCATAGCGTTTGGCATCCGACCCATACGACGTGCGGAGGCGGCGGCCGAAGGAGCGCATCAACTCGCGAAGTACATCGTCGAGCTGCGTGGTCGTGGCATGCTTCTCCAGAGCGCGCGTAATGTGACCGACGGGCAGTAGTCCGGTGGAGAGGGCCTCCGCTCGAGTAACCCAGCGCAGGATCAGTGCCAAATCATCTCGCTGGAAGGGCAGTTTTCGGCGCATCAGTTCTCTGACAATGGCCGCCGATTGTTGCCGCCCTATTCGCACTTCGTGCCCACTGGAAGGGTTATTGGCATCGCTCTGTTCGTGCGTCTCCTCCTGTTCGCGGATACGGTGCTCCAACTGATCGTAGTACGCCCCTTGAACAGCAGCCGCCAGCACGAATCGGCGAGCCTGCTCAGAATTGGATTCAAGGAGTTGTTTTCCACTGTCTGTTAACTTCAACGGGACATCCTGATACCAGCGGTCGCCGACGACTGCCGTTGCTTCCTGAATCCACTTCTCCACGACGGAGTGCGCATCGGCGAGAGGATCGTCGGGGGAATAGGTGAATGGCTCAAGCTTTGGTGCTTTGGACACAGTTGGTCTCACGATTCGCAGGATGTTAGTGACTTGCGGCCAGAGCATTATGATAATCCTCGCGCGACTTTTACTCCTACCCGGGTCGACTAATGCGCCGAGGTGACGGGCGGATTGCGGTTTCCTGGCCGAGCGGTTGGCGCGAGTTCAATCGGCCGTTTGCCGGGCCGCGCTGGGCAACGTGCGATTTCGGCCTTGGCGGCGTTCCGGTTGATAGAAAAACAATCGCTCGGTCGAAGGCGAAACGCGGTTAGGAATCCCGGGACTGACTCCCCTGGACACATGCCTTAATACTTTCCGTCCTGCGATGCATCACCTTGAACCGCGCCAGGCTGATACGATAAATGGTTTTTATCACCTTTCTTATAGTTCCACGCGACGCAGGCGTAGCGCGTTGGCGATGACGGAGACGGAGCTGACGCTCATGGCGGCGGCGGCGACCATGGGGTTGAGGAGCAGGCCGAGCCAGGGGTAGAGGACGCCGGCGGCGAGGGGGACGCCGAGGGCGTTGTAGATGAAGGCGAAGAACAGGTTCTGACGGATGTTTCGCATGGTGGCGTCGCTGAGGCGGCGGGCGCGGACGATGCCGCGGAGATCGCCTTTGACGAGCGTGATGCCGGCGCTTTCGATGGCGACGTCGGTTCCGGTTCCCATGGCGATGCCGACGTCGGCGGCGGCGAGGGCCGGGGCGTCGTTCACGCCGTCGCCGGCCATGGCGACGGATCGGCCTTCGGCATGGAGTCGCTTGACGACTTCGACCTTTTGAGCCGGGAGGACCTCGGCCTCGACTTTGGCAATGCTGAGCTTGGCGGCGACGGCGTGGGCAGTGGCGGCGCTATCGCCGGTGGCCATGACGACGTCCATGTGTTCGTCGCGCAAGGCGGTTAGCGATTCGAGTGTGGTCTCGCGGATGGGGTCGGCGACGCCCAGGAGGCCGGCGGGCGCGTGGTCGATCGTGACGGTCATCACGGTCTGGCCTTCGCGGCGCAGTGAGTCGGCGAGGCGGGCCGCGTCGTCAGGCAGTGCGTGGCCTGCGTCTTGTTGTCGCCAGTTGCCGACGGCTACGTGGCGGCCGTCAACAAAGCCTTGAACGCCCTCGCCGGTGATCGACTTGAATCCTTGCGGCTGTAGAAGCTTAATCGAACGCTGCTGAGCGCCGCGGACGATGGCCGAGGCGAGCGGGTGCTCGCTGGCTTGCTCCAAGCTGGCGGCGGCTTGCAGCAGGTCGGTTTCGCTCCATGCGCCGAACGGGTTGACGGAAACGAGCTGCGGCTTTCCTTCGGTGAGCGTGCCGGTTTTATCGACCACGAGGGTGTTCACTCGCTCGAAGCGCTCGAGGGCTTCGGCGTCTTTGACAAGGACGCCAGCCGAGGCGCCGCGGCCGACGGCGACCATGATGGACATCGGCGTGGCGAGCCCGAGGGCGCAGGGGCAGGCGATGATCATGACGGCCACCGCGTTGATGAGGGCGTAGGCGAAGCGCGGCTCGGGTCCCCAGATGGACCACACGATAAACGTCAGCACGGCGACGAGCAGGACGGCCGGCACGAAGTAGGAGGCGACTTTGTCGGCCAGCCGCTGGATGGGCGCGCGGCTGCGCTGGGCTCGGCCGGTCATTTCGACGATTTGGGCGAGCATTGTCTCTCGGCCGACGCGCTCGGCGCGCATGATGAAGCCGCCGGTTCCGTTGACCGTTCCGCCGATGACTCGCTCGCCGACGTTTTTCTCGACGGGGATCGGCTCGCCGGTGATCATCGATTCGTCGACGAAGCTGTTGCCGTCGGTAACGAAGCCGTCCACGGGAACTTTTTCGCCCGGCCGGACGCGGAGCAGGTCGCCGACGAGGACGCTGTCGAGGGAGATTTCTTCATCGTCGTGGCCGGGGCGGACGCGGCGGGCGGTCTTCGGGGCGAGTCCGAGAAGCGCGCGGAGGGCGTCGCCGGTTTGGCTGCGCGCCCGCAGTTCGAGCACCTGGCCGAGCAGCACGAGGGCGATGATCGCGGCGGCGGCTTCGAAATACAGATGGACTTCGCCGTGGGTGCGGAAGGATTCGGGGAAGATGGAGGGGAAGAAGGTCGCCACGGTGCTGTAGAGGTATGCGGTGCCGGTGCCGATGCCGATGAGCGTGAACATGTTGGGCGAGCGATTGGCGATGGATTGCACCATCCGCACGAAGAAGGGCCAGCCGCACCAGAGCACGATCGGCGTGGCGAGGGCGAACTCGATGTAGGAGGGCGTCCGGCCGCCGAGCCACTGGTGGAAGCGTTCGGGAAAGGACATTCGCAGCATGGCGAAGAGGATGAGCGGGGCGCCGAGGGCGACACTCGCCCAGAAGCGGCGGCGCATGTCGTCGAGCTCGGGATTGTCGTCGGCAGCGAGGATGGTGCTCGGCTCCAGCGCCATGCCGCAGAGCGGACAAGGTCCCGGCTTATCACGGACGATTTCCGGGTGCATTGGGCAGGTGTACTGGACGGAAGCGCCTGGTGGGGGCGGCTCGACGGATGGCGGCGGCTGGATGACCGGGAGCAGCTCCGCGTGGTGGTGTGGCCCCGTGTGCTGATGCTTATCGTGAGCGGCGGCCAAGAATCGGGCGGGCTCGGCTCGGAAGCGCGCCGCGCAATGGCGGCTGCAGAAGTAGTAGATTTGGCCCTCGAACTCGACGGCGTCGGCCGCGTTCGCGGGGTCAACCGTCATGCCGCAGACTGGATCGAGGGCGGTGGACATAGTGAAGTTCTAATCGGATGGGCGGCGGCGGCAAGGCTTCGCCGTGGCGCCGAATCGATGATTCGTACCTTTTGGGGCCGCCCCTTGAGAGTGAATTAGGCGGTTAGCGGAATGTGCGGTAGGATGAGGCGTACAGCAAGCGGCGAAGCTGGTCGATCGTCGCTGGAGGGCGTTTTAGCGAGTTCCTTGCTTCTGCGATACAATTAACGTTCGCGTGCGACATTAGAAAACTGCCGGAGCCGGTCAATGTTACGATTCAAGGCTGGTTACAAATTCGTGGATGGCGGAGTCCATGCGCAAGTCTTGGATTTTCCTGCCGCCATCACTTGCGGCGCCGATCTGACGGAGGCG
>JAICUM010000651.1 GCA_025935855.1 Pirellulales bacterium
TGACATGAGCCTGAAGCTGGCCGCAACTGCAGGAAGCCGTTCGTTGAGTCATTGGTCTTGAGGTTGGTGGGTGCAGCGACCAAGGGCGACCGCAAGGGCGCAAAACTGGCTTGTGGACTCCATCGATGTAAGAGGATCAGGCCTCGGGTCCGTGGTGAACCACTTCGATGTTATGGCCGTCGGGGCCAATGACGAAAGCCGCATAGTAGTTCGCGTGGTAGTGCGGGCGCAGCCCGGGCGCACCGTTGTCTTTGCCACCCGCCTCCAAAGCGGCGCGATAGAAAGCTTCGACCTGCTCGCGATCACCGGCCTTGAAAGCCAGGTGAAGATGCGCCGGCTTCTCGCGAGTCGGGCAGATGCACAATGAAGAGTTGCCGTCCGCGCTAAGCTCGAGACCGAGCGGCCCCTCCAGGACAACCGCTACGCCGAGCGGTTCGAGTGCCTTGAGGAAGAACGCTTTGCTCGCTTCATAGTCGCTGACTCCGAATACGACGTGGTCAAACATGAGGTGTCCCGGCGTGTGTCGACGTGCACGAGATTCGATGTCGAAGGTCATCGGCGCGCCGCCCCGGTGCCCGCCAGGTTGAAGCGGTGTACCGGCGCATTCTTTTGACCAACGGCTCAGGCATCGATCGGTAGCACGCGACTCAATGCGAGCGCGCACAAATATAGACCTAGTCCGAAAACGGTGTGCGCCATGAGACTTTTCAGCCTGGCGCGTCCCGGGTTGGGCGTTCTTGCAGCCGCAACGCCGAGTCCGAACGATGGATGCATGATCAGAAATGGCACAAGTACCGTGGCCACTCCGAAGAGCAGGGCGGGCAGCAGAGTGGGCCGCATAAGCCACGTCCCGGAGACGAGGGCGACGAGCAGGACTGCATAAAGAGACCCGATGGCGTAGTGGCTGATCCAGCCCACCGCGCACTCGACCGATACCTTCGACGAGTTGGCGATGTTCGCGTGTGTGAAGACACCTCGACGCATATGGCAAAACCAACGTCCGACCAGACAATAGTTCGCAGAGACGATCCCGAACACGCGGTTGAGGAGAAGCGCCCAAATATCCATTACGAGAGTGGCACCCAATCCAATGGCGACTGCGGCTAAAACCAAAGTCGTGCCCATGTCCCTAAGTTGCCCCCGCGATGGTGTAGTGCCTGACATGGCCGCGCGCGTTCCGAGCCAGTGCCGAAAACGATGAGCGCAAACAAAGCCGCGGTGAGACTCGCGAAGGCGCAGGCGCAGGCCGGCGCGTCCGGTTGACCGTAGCGTCAGTCCTCGAGTTCGGCATGCGTTAACGTGTAGTCGAGCCTGTACAGAGCGTCGAGGGCTGCAGCGGCGCCCCGGTGCTCAAGATGGTGGGGCCCCAGAAGGTTCTGCGCCAGAGACATCAGTGCGTCCGTGTCATATCCCATCACCAGCAGCGCCCAGTCAACACCGGCGTCGCGGCCTCGAATACTTTGCTCGTTGGTCATCGGTGCTGGCGTTGCCCCCTGCAGCAAGTGAGCACTGCCGATGCCGCGCTTGACAGGAAGCGCGGGAAGCGTTTCCTCCAATAGCCAGGTTCGCAGCGACTCTTCGAACTCCGCTGCCATTTTGAACCGAACCAGATACGCATGGCTGCCCATGCCGAGACCGTGGCTTCCAAGCACGGTGCAGAGGCCTCTTGTCATGCCGCGGTAGTGCTGCATCATTGCCGACGTCCACACGCTCGGGTTGTTCAGACGCGCCAGATAGGGAGCGGATGTCAGCGTCGCAAGTGTAGCGACCTCGTAAAGAACAAGGTATCGTGGTTGCCCACCGATTGCGACCCATCGAGTCCCGCGTAGAAAGCCGGGAATCGCCAACCGCTCCGGCAAGTGCTCATGCGTATGCCAATCGTCATGCTCGGCGATCGCTTCCGGATCGATTCCGAACGACAGCAGCATGGCGGCGGATCCGAACAAGGACACTATGCCGACTCCAATGTATTAGACCTTAGCGGCCATTGCTCGCATTGCCTGGCGGGGTCGCTGGACAAACGAATTCCCGTGCGATTCTCCACACGTCGTCCTTTTTCCGATCGTGTGCGGGATCTTGACCGAGGACACGACCATACCTCTTTCGAGCCGGCATAGCATCTCTTCGCGACCGGTGAATCGGCGCAGTCCCGGACATGTTGGATGAACCGGCTTGTCCGGTTGACGGTAACATCAAGGCACGGGCTGGATGGTGCCCTGATGAAAGATCAGCTGCCATCGATCACCACTGCGTCGCCAAATGGAGCTGCGCAGCGAGCGCACGACTTCGCCCGATTGGCTGTTCTCGCGCACGACTTCGTAAGTGGCGAGGACTATGTCGTCTGAAAGTACAGCGATACGGAAATCAGAGATTGACCGGGGCGACGGCGATTCATGTTGCAGCGCCAAGATCACCTGTTCCTTGTCGTAGGCGCGGCCGTCACTCGCGAATTCGACGAATCCGTCGGCCAGCAGACTCTCTAGATCACTTCGTGATTTGCGCACTTCCGTTTTGAGGAGTTGTTCCTCGAACATTCGCAGCTGGCGGGTTAGCGTCGCTTTACCCA
>JAICUM010000356.1 GCA_025935855.1 Pirellulales bacterium
CCGCCGCTGGCGGGGTGGAAGGAGAAGTCGTCGGCGGAGAAGGTGAACTCGCCGCAGATCATCGACTGGGATCGCAGCCATCCGCTGTTGAACCTGGTGGAGCTTGGCAACGTTGTGATTGCCGACAGTCTGATCGTGCGGCCGCCGGCGGGCGGGAAGGTGCTGATCGATTCGACGCAGGGGCCGCTGCTGGCGATTGCTCCGCGCAGCGGTTACGAGGACGCGGTGCTGGGGTTTGAGATTGTCGGCCGCAACGACGCCGGGGAATCGCTGGCGAACACGTATTGGCCGCGGTACTTCAGCTTTCCCAACTTCTGCTTGAACGTGTTTCAGTATCTCGCGGGCGGCGCGGCCGTGGCACAGAATGAGACGAATCGCCCCGGCGAGCCGGTGGAGATTGACTTGCCGGAGCATGCGGAAAAGCTGACGGTCGTGCTGCCCAACGGGGTGACACGGGACGTGGCGGCGCCCTCCGGCGGGAAGCTGTCGTTTCCGGAGACGGACCAGCTCGGTGTATACGAGGTGCGCTCCGGCGGGAACACCATTGCGCGCTTCGCGGTCAACTTGTTCGACCGCGACGAGAGCGACATCCGGCTGCGGGCCCGGCAGGACGAAAAAGGGGGCCTGCAAACGGTCCAATCGCTGTCGATCGGCTACACGGACGTGGTGGCCCAGTCGCCCACAACGCCGGTGCGGAAAGAGCTTTGGACGTGGCTCTTGTTGGCGGCTCTGGCCGTTCTGATTTTGGAGTGGTATATCTATAACCGCCGCGTGTACGTTTAATGGGGGCGCCAAGACCGGTGGCCGGCGGGCGAAAATCGGACGCGGCGGCACATGTTTTGCGTCAACTGAGGGCCATCGCCGAGCGAGGCGAAATCGAGCCCTTCACCATTTGCGGAGCGCCACCAACCGCGCGCGTTCATGCCTCTCACGCTCAAGCCCCACAAGCCCAGGACCCGCCGGCCAGGTCGGCAAGGCAAAGTTCTGCAGCGGCTGATCGAGAACGACCTGATTCGCAAGGTCAGCTACGACGAGTACCGCGACAAGGTGCAGCAGGTGTACGGCGGGCCGAAGGGGGCCATGCTGTCGGTGTGCAGCCTGATGTCGCTGCACATTCCGCTCGGTGAGCGAATTTTTCGGGCGCGGCGGTTTGATCTGCGCGGAGCGAAGTCGATTCTGGACGTTGGCAGCGGCGCCGGGCAGATTGCCGCGCACTTGCTGAAGTACGCGGACGCCGATGCCTCGATCACGCTTTCGGACTTATCTCGGCAGATGCTGCGGCGGGCGCGGAACCGGCTGAAGAGCCCGCGGCCGCGGTTTGTGGCGTGCGATTTATCGAGCTTGCCGTTTGAGGACGGGTCGTTCGACTGCATCACGTGCGGGTATGTGCTGGAGCATTTGCCGAACCCCGAGCCGGGGCTGGCGGAGATGTCTCGCGTTTTGCAGCGCGGCGGGCGGATGTTTTTGCTGACGACCGAGGATAACTTTTCCGGCGCGTGGACGAGCCGGCTGTGGTACTGCCGGACGTACAATCGCGGCGAGCTGAAGCGGCTGTGCGAGCAGTTGGGGCTGCACTGGAAGCAGGAGCTGTGGTTCACGCGGATGCACCGGGCGCTGCACGCGGGGGGAATTTGCGTGGAGATTGAGAAGCGGTAGGAGTTTTTTTGGCGCTAATCACGCGAATCGGCGCGAATTCGGAAAAGAATTAACAGGAGGTAACAGAGAAAGACTGAAGACGACAATCTTTTTTGCCTCTGCTCTGTTCTCTCTGTTTCCTCCGGTTTGTTTTTTGTTTCTTGTCGCGTCTTATCTTAGATTCTGACGTGGATGTGGCGGCGGTACATCCAGAGGCAGATGAGCCAGACGAAGATGCCGACCGAGAGGTTTTCCAGGAGCGGCTGGTATTCGGCGCCGAGGAAGTTGTATGGCGTATCGCCGAAGTGGTGGCGGACGGTGGCGACGACCCATTCGCCGGTGAGGTGAATGAGGGCGTAGGCGGCGATGGAATTCGCGCCGACGACGACTGCGGGAAATGCCCAGCGGCGCCAGCCGGCGATGTCCATGAGGGCGTAGAGCAGGCCGAGCGTGATGAGGCAGATGCCGCCGGAGAAGAGCGCGAAGCTGGGCGTCCAGATTCTTTTGACGATGGGGCAGATGCCGGCGTAGTGCATGGCGGCGCCGGCGGCCATGGCCAGGGCGCCGCCGGGGAGCAGCGTGAGTAGCTTGCGGCGTTGCGAGTGGTCGCCGCGCAATTGCGCGCCGGCCATGAGGCCGAAGATCATCGTGGCGAGCGAGGGGATGAAGTTGAGCGTCATGTAGCCGCCCGGATGGCCGACGTAGGGCGATTGCCGCGGGAAGAGGTTTAGGAACCACTGGTCGAAATACAGGGCAGGGTGGGCGTTTTTGTTCCAGTGGGCTTGGAAGCCTTCGTAGAACGCTTTGCCGTGGACGGCGGCGTAGTCGTAGTCGGCCGGCGGGGGCGGCCAGAACGCGAAGAGCATCCAGTAACCGAGGAGAATGGCCAGCGCGGCGGCGAGCTGGATTTTCCAGCCGCGGTTCCAGAGGAGGAACACGAAGACATAGCCGAGGCCAATTTGAGAGACGACGTCCTCGAACGTCCAGTTGGTGCCCGGCGTGAATTTCGAGCGGAGGAAGACGCCGAGCAGGATGAGCACGACGGCCCGATAGACGGCGTGGCCGAACATTCGCCAGAAGGAGTGGCCGCGGCGGGCGCGGGAAGCGTAAGAGTACGCCGCGGCGGCGCCGACCATGAACATGAACGAGGGCTGGATCATGTCCCACAGGACGAGGCCGGCCCACTGGACGTGCTCGAACTGGTTGAGGACCGCGGCGACCCAGGGCGTGTCGGTATGGGCCTTGATGATTTCCTCGGACCAACCACCGTTGGGGCGGTCGAGGAAGACCAAGAGGAGCATGACGAAGCCGCGGAAGGCGTCGAGGGAGGAGAGACGCTGGGCGGTGGGAGCGGGGGTGACTGGGGGCGAGATTTCGATTGCGACTGGAACAGGAGACTGGGCTGACTGGTCCTTCATCACCTCACCCCCAGCCCCTCTTCTCTAGGAGAGGGGAGCCATCTAAGACCTTGTCCTTCACCACCCCTCTATGATTACAGCACCGCGTCGAGGTCGCCTTTCCAGCGGACGAAGCCTTCGATGGCTTCGTACTCGGCCAGGCCGAGCTTGTCGTAAAGTTCGGCGGTGGTGCGATTGCGCTGTTCGGCCCGTTGCCAGAATTCGCGCGGGTCGGGGCCGGGGAACAGGGCTTTGTCTTTTTGTGATTCGTGCTTGAAGATGGCGGCCCGCTTGCGGAGCAATTCCTGCGGGCTCAGGGGGACGGCCATTTCGATTTGGTGGGCGCCCCACTCTTGCCAGGCGCCGCGGTAGAGCCAGACCTGGCAATCGCGATACCAGTCGTCCTGCTCGACGCGTTTGCAGGCCTGGAACACCGCGCTGAGGCACGTGCGGTGCGTGCCGTGCGGGTCGGAGAGATCGCCGGCGGCGTACACCTGATGCGGCTTGATCTTGCGGAGCAGATCGACCGTGATCTGGATGTCCTCATCCGAGAGCGGCTTCTTGCGGACGCGGCCCGTTTCGTAGAACGGCATGTCCATGAAGTGAAGCTGCGACTCGGGGATGTTGCACGTGCGGGTGGCGGCGCGGGCTTCGCCGCGGCGGATCATGCCCTTGATGCTTTGCACCTCGGGGCTATCGACCTGGCCGGGCTGCTTGCGTTTAACGAACTCCTCGATGTGGGCTTCGAACTCGGCGGTGCGCTTGGGATCGATGTTGAATTGCCGGTTGAACTCGGCGACGAAGTCCATGAAGGTGATGGCGTCGTCGTCGAACACGGCGATGTTTCCGGAGGTTTGGTAGGCGACATGGACCTGGTGGCCTTGATCGACCAGGCGGATGAGCGTGCCGCCCATCGAGATCACGTCGTCGTCCGGGTGCGGCGAGAAGATGAGCACTCGCTTGGGGAAGGCGCCTTCGCCGAAGCGCTGCGTGTCGCCGGCCCGGCGGGCGTGGGCCGGCTTGCCGCCGGGCCAGCCGGTAATGGTTTGCTGCAGGTCGCGAAAGACCTCGATGTTGATGTTGTATGCCGTGCCTTGGCTGGCGAGCAGATCCTGCAGGCCGTCTTCGTTGTAGTCCTCTTCGGTGAGCTTGAGGATCGGCTTCTTCATTCGCTGGGCGAGCCAGATGACGGCTTTGCGGATGAGCTGGTCGTTCCAGGCAATTGGGCCGCTGAGCCAGGGGCTGCTGCGGCGCGTTAAGGATTCGGCCGCCGCGTCGTCGAGGACAAACTGGGCGTTCCCGTGCGTTTGCAGGAAGCTGGCGGCGACGATGGCCGAGATTTCGCCTTCGACGGCTTTGGCGACGATATTCGCCTTGCCTTCGCCGAACGCGACGATCACGACTTTCTTCGCTTCGAGGATCGTGCCGACGCCCATCGTGATGGCGCGGCGGGGAACATTCTCGTCGCCGAAGAAATCGCTGGCGGCGTCGCGGCGCGTGACACGGTCAAGCGTGATCATGCGCGTGCGGCTTTCGCGACCGGAGCCGGGCTCGTTGAAGCCGATGTGGCCGGTGCGGCCGATGCCGAGGAGCTGGATGTCGATGCCGCCGGCGTCGCGGATGGCTTGCTCGTAACGGCGGCAGCTTTCTTCGACTTCCGCTTCGGGGAGCGTGCCATCCGGGATGTGGATGTTTTCGGGGAGGATATCGACGTGGTCGAACAGATGCTCCCGCATGAATCGAACGTAGCTTTGCAGCTCGTCGGGCTGCATCGGGAAGTATTCGTCGAGGTTGAACGTGATGACGTGGCGGAACGAGAGGCCTTCTTCCTGGTGAAGACGGACCAGCTCGCCGTATACTCCGACGGGGGTGCTGCCGGTGGCGAGGCCGAGGACGCAGTGCTGGCCCTGGGACGCGCGCTGGCGGATGAGCGCGGCGATTTCAGCGGCGACGGCTTTGCTGGCCTCGCCGGCGTGCCGGTAGATGCGGCAGGGGATTTTTTCGATGCGCGGGCCGGATGAATGCATGGAAGATGGAGCCGCGGCGGGCTCGCCATTGCGGTGGGCCGCCGCATGCCGGGCGGCGGGGGACTCGATCGTGCTCATGGAGGGGGAAGCTTTCGGTACTTGCCTAGCTGACTCTATCTCTGACTGGTGAGAACTTCATTCTAATCGGCGAGCCGGCTTTTATGCGAGACGTGCGGCCTGCAGCGTCGGCGCTTAGGCAACGGCCCCTTGAATCTGTCCCGGAAGGTCAGGGC
>JAICUM010000503.1 GCA_025935855.1 Pirellulales bacterium
GGAACGGCATTCACTCCCTGCGGGAGCGAGGCGGACGGATACGGGACCGCTGGAAGCCTCGAGAAGTTCGCGCCCCCTCCCTCGATTGGCTCAATTTTCTCATCGCCGACGTGCGGGGCGGGCTCGGTCCCTACATCGTTGTGTTCCTGGTCACCGAGCTAGGCTGGACGCCCTCGGCCACCGGGTTCGTGACCACTATCGGCGGATGGCTCGGTTTGGCTGCTCAGGCTCCGATTGGGGCTTGGCTCGACCGCACCAACCGCAAGCGCGTAATACTTCTCGACGCTTTTCTAGGGCTTACCATAGGAGCGATCACCATCGTCTGGGCGCCGAGCTTTTGGCCGGCAATGGCCGCGAACGGCCTGATGCAAATTACGAGCGGCGTATTCGAACCCGCAGTGGCAACCCTGACGGTTGGCCTGTTTGCCCGCTCTGTGCTTACGGCGCGGATGGGGCGAAACGCCGCCTGGTCACGTGCCGGGAATATTGCGGCGGCGATACTGTCCGGCTTTGTTGCGTGGCTGTTTTCTGCGCGCGCAGTTTTCCTTCAAGTCCCCCTTATCGCGGCAGCAGCCGCGGCTGTTGCAATGACAATTCCCTACAGCAAGGTTGATCTCCGACGGGCACGGGGGCTTGCGGGTGCTGACGCAGAGAAAGACCGGCCAGCTGGTGTTATGAGCTTGCTGGGATCTCGTGCGCTTATGACATTCGCTGCGTGCAGCTTTCTTTATGAGCTGGCGGACGCACCATTGCTCACACTTGTCGGACAGAAGCTTGGGTCCGACCGCCCAGGCGACGGCATATTATTCACTTCGGCTTTGATCATCGCATCCCAATTCGGGATGCTTGTGTCATCTGTGTTTGTGGGCAGGCGCGCGGACACTATCGGCTACCGTCCGCTTATCTGCTGAGCTTCGCGATGTTGCCGATTCAAGCTGTGCTAACGGCTCTCACGAACGAGCCGTCGCACCTAGTCTGCATACAAGTCTTTGGTGGCCTTGGGACTGGGTTGTTTGCTGCATTGACACCGATCTGGCTGGCTGACGAAACTCGAGGCACGGGCCGATACAATCTATCTCAGGGACTCATGGCCACCACGCGGGCTCTTGGTGTGACAACGAGTGGCCTTGCCAGTGAACTGTTGGTGGAGCACTTCGATTATGCTACTGCGTTCCTGTCTTGTGGAGTTCTTGGAGGCGGAGCCGCGGCACTGTCGTGGATTGGATTATCTGAGCGTTCAAGAGACGTGGCTGCTGCTTAAGTGAGCCACCGAGTTGGTGCGCCGACCGCATCAGTGTCAGCGCCGTAGTTCGCACTGGGCAGTCCAAGTTCGACGCAGCCGGAATTTTGTCCGGCTAGAACCGGTTCAGCCTCTGTAGTGCTGTGTGCGCAGGCAGCATTGCTAGCTTCGAGCAGCACCACCCTCGGCTTGACGCCGGGCGCTCGGTCTGTGGCGGACGCGCCATCTCTGGCTGTCCTGGCTGGTTTATCTCGCGGTTAGCCGACGCCTCGACGCAACGGCCGGACTTCTTCGATAAATTTGGCAGCGAACATTCCGGGTTGCCAACATTAAGCGCTTTGCGGTATCTGCTCCGCTGCCCCTCCGGGCAAAAAGAAAAGCCACGCCGGGATGAATGGCGTGGCCAAAGGTTCAGTAGGAATTTGTAACTGTTACATATGCAGATAGTATGCGCACGAAATTTTTGAGGATCTCACGGATCAGTGAGAACGCGTGGAAGGGCCTCCTCTAAGGGTGCCCTTCTGCCGTTTCTCGCCCAGCGGGACCCTGCCCTGGTAACCGGATCCATCAAACGAAACCCGCGTGAAGCTGTCCTGAGTGCACAGTCGGGCGCAATGCGTGAATGGTGCCCGCGCTGTGGTCGGAAAAGCCTGCTCCGGCTGCCCCGGAGGAATGAAGGCGGTCGCGCCGGCTACACATGTGACAACTGCGGCCTCGGCTTCATCATCAGCGAAGCGAATGAGCATCGTATTAAGATACTAGATTGCCCCGCCTCTCAGCCGCGGCCACAACTGGTCGACCGACACTAGCGCAGCCGGATCGTCTCAGCGCCGTGGCCCCTCGCGATCATCGCGGCGTCGGTCGGCGCAACCCAAACATTATCGACCCTCTGGCTGCGTGCGGGCTTCGAGCGCGGCGGCTCTCGATTCCATCTCCTCGGCAATCCGATGAGCTGCTTCGCCTCCGCCTCGTCAGTCAGCTCATTGGCAAGGCGACGAGCCCGCGGCCAGCTCCCGTAAGCTGGCGGGGGTATCACTCTCTGTCCGATCGCTGTTCGCAGGCGGCATGTCAGCACCAAGGCGACAACTGCTTCTTGAACGTCCATGAACTTGATCCTAGTCCGGGCATCCGCGGGTTGGCCCGCCGACCAGTCGCTGTAAGTAATCGCGCGGCGGCCGGTTCCCACCCCGCCTTTGCTCATCCAAGCACGGCATCGGTTGCTGGCGGGACTATGACCACGATCGAAATTGAAAAGTCCCACGAAAAGAGGGCGGCCAAGTTGGGGACAGGCCGCCCACGCAAATGGAGATTTCGCAAACGCGCGGCGTGGCAAGGAGAGTAAGAAAGGGGCCGGGCAGGCTTTCGGGAAACCTGCCCGGCAAGTCTCACTCCACTAGGAATGGGGGGCCGTTGGACATTGCCCCCGACGGACCTCGTAAGGGGGATGCGTCTCCTCGACTACCGCACGGGAATTGCAAAAGCGCCGGTTCCACACCGGCAAGCGGGAATGCTGTTATCCAGCCTTGCTGGCGGCGGGCCGGTGCGCAGGCTGGACGATGGCGACGATCGAGATCCGAGAACCGCCACGAAAAAGCGGGCGGCCGCTGTGATGCGAAAGGGCGCCCAGTTCTGGGGTTGGTAGCAGCCGCACCGGAGAGAAGGCGGCGCGGGCAGGTCAGCCTAGCACCGCTGCGGAGATTGAGAACCGTCGGGGAAAAGAAGGGCGGCCGGGACTTGCGACCGCCAGCCACCCAAAGTTTGTGCAGAGACTAGGACGAAGTGCCGCGCCTCCGTTTGATCGCGATGGGCTCCAGCGGCTCGGCGGAGTCGAAAACCCGCTGGAACAAAGCGGGCGGCCGGGAGTTGTGCCAGCCGCCAAGGTTGGGGAGAAATCAAGTAACCGCGCCATGAGCAAAAGCGCGACAGCGGGATCATCCGCCGAAAGTTGGAATTCCGCAATAACCCACCGCCCGCTGCCGTCACCAAATCTGACGCTGCGTCCGAGTCGCGCCGCTGTCGTCAGTATAATGGACGGAAACCGAAGCAGAACGCTTGGTTAAGGATGGCTAATACCAATCCTCAGATTGATTGACCGACGCGAGCCCATGAGCGTCCTGCGAGAGACATGATCTTCCAGGGTTGGTTGATGAGTGCGTTCCAGGCATCGCAGCAATGGCCGACGATGTCGTCGAAGCATTGGAACACTCGGTTGGACAACCAGTTCTGGCGCACGAACTGCCAGACATTTTCCTGTCCGTTCAGCTCGGGTGATCGTGGTGGCAACGGCAGAAGCGAGAGGTTGGTTGGCACTCGCAGATCCTTGGCGCCATGCCATCCGGCCTGATCGAGAAGCACAATGGCATGGGCGCCGGGCGAGACCTTGCCAGCGATCACGTTGAGATGCAGCTGCATGGCCTCGCTGTTGCAGACCGGCAGCAC
>JAICUM010000227.1 GCA_025935855.1 Pirellulales bacterium
GGCTGAAAAAATTCGCCGACATCAAGGATGATAAGCGCCGCACCTACGCCGGGATGATGCTCGCCATGGACGAAGCCATTGGCGATGTCCTGAAAAAGCTCGCCGACAGCGGACTCGAAGAGAACACGCTCGTGTTCTTCATCAGCGACAACGGCGGACCAGTAATGAAAGGCACCGCGCAGAACGCCTCGTGCAACGACCCGCTGCGAGGCTCGAAGCGCACTACCCTCGAGGGCGGCATCCGCGTCCCTTTCATGGTCAAATGGCCGGCGAAGCTGCCCGCCGGCAAAGTGTACGAAAAGCCCGTCACCACGCTCGATTTTCTTCCCACCGCAATGCAGGCCGCCGGCGTCGAAGTCCAAAAGGATTGGAAAGCCGACGGCCTCGATCTGCTCCCCTATCTGACCGGCAAGAACGAGGCGACGCCCCACGACACGCTCTACTGGCGTTTCGGCCCACAAATGGCCGTCCGCAAAGGCGACTGGAAGCTGGTCCGCTATGACCCCGTCGTGGACGGCGACAAAGGCAAGGCCACCGACGCGAAACTTTACAATCTCGCCGACGACATCGGCGAGTCGCACGATCTGATCAAGGAACACCCCGAGAAGGCCAAAGTGCTGCAAGCCGCCTGGGATCAGTGGAACGAGCAAAACGTCGAACCGCTCTGGCCGCACGTCATTGGCAAGAAAAAGGCCAAGAAGGCCGCCGCAGCCACCGGAAAGGCCAAAGCGAAAAAAGCCGCCAAAACCGCCGCGGCCGGATGAGTCTCTCTCACAAAAAAGTCACGCCGACTTCACCGAAGATCGTTTGCGCGGGAATCGAGGAGCGACTTTTTTCCCCCCGCCAATGTATTTCCCGACGGAGCTGCTCGGAACGCCCATTGCCAACAGAGCCCGCACAAGCAGATCCATCGATACCGACCCTTCACCAACTTCCATTTTCGCAACACGCGATTGGCTCGAACCGAGAAGGCGGGCAAGCTCCGCCTGAGTCATACCCAGTCTTTTTCGATGGAGCTTGATCTGATCTGCCAGCGAAAGCTTCATCTCGACAATCGCGCTCTCGTCGGCGCTCAATTGGAGGAAATCCGCGGCATCGCCGATTCTCCATCCTGCTTTTTCCAAACGACTTCGCTTAGCAGCTTTCATTTGGCATCCTTGTCGTAACCGGCGAATCGCCGTTTGAAAGCCTTAATTACGGCGCTGGGAGTCGCCATCGTCTTTTTGGCGAACACGTCGCCGATGACCACGCTGTCCTCGTCAAGCCGGTAAATAATGCGCCAAGTTAATCCTCGATCATTAATCCGCAACTCGTGGCAACTCGGGCCGATCGAAGGCATAGGCCGGCTATGCGGCAGGCTCAATAATTCGCCGCGCTGCAATCGCCGTAATAGCGTTCCGGCTTCAATCCTGGCGTTCACCGACAACGGCGGAGTCTTAATCTCGCCATGTAACCAGACCAGCGGTTTGTCCGCCATACACATTATATGTCAAATACGACATATGTCAAAGAGGAGATGTGATCAACTCCGGCCAAGCTTCGGAAACTCCTCCTTCAGCGCCCGATACAACTCCTGAAACACCGGAAACGCGCGATCATGCGTCTTCCGCGACTTCGCCTCCGGCTTGCTGCTCTCCGCCGTCTTCACCGTCGCCGCACATGCCTCGGTCACGTTCTTGTAATGCCCCGCTCCGACCGCCGCGAGCAGCGCAACGCCGTATGCCGGTCCTTCGTCGGCCGCCATGGCATGCACGGCCTTGCCGAACACGTCGGCCTGCATCTGCCGCCACAGCGGATTCTTCGCCCCCCCGCCGCCGGCTCGCACCTGCTTCACAGGCACGCCCAGCCCTTCGATAATCGCCAGGCTGTCGCGCAGCGCATACGTAACCCCTTCCATGATCGCTCGCACAATGTGCCCGCGGCCATGCGCCAGCGTGATGCCGATGAGCGCCCCGCGCGCGTGCGGATCAAGATGCGGCGTCCGCTCCCCAGCCAGGTACGGCAAGAACTGCAATCCCTCCGCCCCCGCCGGCACGGCCGAAGCCTCGGTGCACAACTGTTCGAAGCTGACCGTCGCCTTCCGCCCGCCGTCCTTCACCGGCGCCGAGCAGAGCGCATCCTGAAACCACTGCAGCGAGCCGCCCGCCGACAGCACCACGCCCATCATGTGCCACTTGCCGCGCACGGCGTGGCAGAACGTGTGCAGCCGCCCCTGCGGATCGAACTGCGGCTGTTCGCTGTGAACGAACACCACGCCCGAAGTGCCGATCGACGTCGCCAGCAGCCCCGGCTTCACAATGCCGTTGCCCACCGCCCCGGCCGCGCAATCGCCGGCGCCGCCGACCACCTTGCAGGCCGTCGTCAGTCCCAGCAGGTTGGCCGACTCCGCCGAAAGCGTGCCGGTCACTTCCTCGGATTCATAACATGCCGGCAGCAGCGAATCATCCAGCTCCAGCTTGCCGAGAAGCTCCTTCGACCACCTCCGATTCACCACATCCAGCAGCAGCGTCCCGCTCGCATCGCTGACTTCAGTCGCAAACTCGCCAGTCAGCCGTCGGCGAATCTCATCCTTCGGCAACAGCACCTTCACCGTCCGCGCGAAGTTTCGCGGCTCATGATTCCTCAGCCACAGAATCTTCGGCGCCGTGAACCCCGTGAGCGCCGGATTCGCGACCATCCCGATCAGCTTCGACCGCCCGCCGGCGCGCCGCTCGATCTCGTTGCACTCCGCCGCCGTCCGCTGGTCGTTCCACAAAAGCGCCGGCCGAATCACCTTGCCGGCCTTATCCAAAAACACCGACCCGTGCATCTGCCCTGACAGCCCAATCGCCGCCACATCCGCCGGCTTGAGCTTCGCCTGCTTGACGATCGCCCGCACGACCTTCACCGTCGCCTGCCACCAGTCCTCCGGATCCTGTTCGCTCCACAGCGGCTTCGGATGAGCGCACGGATAGTGAGCACTCGCGCTGGCCAAAATCGTCCCGTCCGGCGAAACAGCCAGCGCCTTGGTCCCCGAAGTGCCAACGTCGATGCCAATACAAACCGCCATCATTTGTTCTCCACGAGTTGCGGCGCGAGGGGCGCCGACAGCGATGGCTTGCAAGTATAATCGCGGCGAAGTTCAACGCCAGAACGGCCGCTCGCACCCGTCACCTGAGGACAACAGCGATGGTCCGCAGATGGCGCAGATGGCCGCAGATTAGAATTCGAAGGCGAAAACGCCCAAAACTTAATTTGATTCTGTTTCCAAAGCCATTATCTGCGTTCATCTGCGCCATCTGCGGAAAATCTGAATGCTTCCCACGAACGTCTTCCCATACCGCGCTCAAATAGCGCTGACGCTCATCGCGCTACTTCTCTGCGGCTGCAGCGAGCCGAATCAGCCGCCGACTGCGGCGAAGCAACCACCGAGCGCATCGGGGGCAGCGGCGGTAAAGTTGACCGTCCAAGTCGCCGGCGACGAAGAGCTCGCCGAAGGCGTCCGCCTGCTTCGGGGCGAATGGAAAGCGCACGGCGGCGGCGAGCTCGACGTCGAGGCCGTTGACCTGAAGTCATTCCCCGGAACAAACGAGATCGCCGCGGATGTCGTCGTCTTTCCCTCGCGACTGCTAGGCGCCCTCGTCGAACAACAGCAGCTTCGCCCCGTGCGCAGCTCCCTGCTGGAAAACCCGCAATTCGCCCTCCACGAAATTTACCCCGCCCTTTGCAACGGCGAAATGAAATACGGCGGCGAAACCTGGGCGCTGCCGCTCGGCTCGCCACCGCTCTTCATGTGCCTGCAGGCCGAGCCGACAAGCGAGAACAAGCCGGCCGCTCTGCCGCAAACCTGGGCGCAATACCGCCAATGGCTGGGCGTCGGCGCCGCCAATCCCAAGCGCCCCGCCGCCCCGCTCGCCGGCCGCGACGCCGCCTGTCTGCTCATCGCCCGTGCGCTCGCCTATACCGAAACGCAGCGCCGGCACGAAGCGCTTTTCTATCCCGGCTCGATGAAACCACGCATCACAGACGCCCCCTTTATACGCGCGTTGAGCGAGCTGCTCGAAGAAGCCGGCGCCGAGCCTGCCAAGGCGCCGGCCGATTTCGCGACCGCACTTGCCGCACTCCATCAAGGCGACGCCGCCGTCGCCTTCGGCTGGCCGGGCCTTTCCAAGGCCTACAAGTCGACGTCAGCATCGACAGAATCACCGGCGGTCCTCGCGCCGCTTCCCGCCGCTGAGCAGGTTTACGTCGCCCCCGCCACCCGCTGGGAGAACCAGATCTTCCGCCAACCGATCACGCTGCTCGCCGTCGAAGGCCGGCTCGTCGCCGTCACCGCTTCATCGCGCAACGCCGTCTCGGCCTTCCAACTTGCCCAATGGCTCACCACCGGCGACCCGGCTGTCCAGCTTAGCTCCCGCAGCGATGGCGCCCTCTGGTTCCGATCCTCACAAGCGTCAGCACACGCCCGCTGGCTAAAAGGTGAAGTCATTTCCGCGACACAATCATCAATCGCCGAACTGGTCCGCACGGCATTGTCCAACGAGTCGCCGCTAATGATCCCCCGCATCCCCGCCGTCGATGAATATCTGAACGCTCTCGGCGACGCCATCCATTCCGCGAAATCTGGCGAAGCCGGCGCCCAGGCCGCCCTAACTACAGCCGCCGCGGCCTGGGAAGCCACCACTGACCGCCTCGGCCGCGAGCATCAAGCTGCCGCCTACCGCCATCACCTCGGCATCGAAACTTTCCAGGACGCCAAGCCATAAACGACATTTAGCCGCGGAGCTTGCTCCGCTTGGGTTGGCACGCCGCAAAGGGGGCCGGGAGTCTTCACTCGGCGCCACCCGCTGCTTGTGCGACTTCCCGCAAAGCATTAACTTGACAGGTTCTTTCCAGCGGCTGGGCGACTGATTATTTCTGCATGATTCGCAGCATCCAGGACGACGAGCGAATTGTCATCACGGGCGTCGGCTTGACCGCCCCCAATGGCGATTCGCTGTCCGACTACCGCCAGGCCCTGCTCGCCGGCCGCAGCGGCGTCGAGCCCTACCACATCCGCTACGTCGGTGACACGCTCGCCGGCGTCTGCCACTACGACGAGCTGCGCTATCAATCCCGCAAGGACGTCCGCCGCGGTACCCGCGCCGGCAGCGTCGCCATCTACTGCGCTCAGGAAGCGGTTCGCGACTCGGGCATCGACTGGGAGAAAACCGATCGCGACCAGGTGGGCGTGTACATCGGCGTCACCGAGCACGGCAACGTCGAAACCGAAAACGAAATCTACGAGATCACGCAGTTCAATTACGACACCAAGGTCTGGTCGCACCACCACAACCCGCGCACCGTGGCGAACAACCCGGCGGGCGAGGTGACGCTGAACCTCGGCATCACCGGCCCGCACTACACGATCGGCGCCGCGTGCGCCGCCGGCAACGCCGGGCTGATCCAGGGTGCCCAGATGCTCATGCTCCACGAGTGCGATTTCGCCATCGCCGGCGGCGTCTCCGAGAGCATCCGCACCTTCGGCATCTTTGCCGGCTTCGCCAGCCAAGGCGCCCTGGCGAATCACGCGGACCCGGCCAAGGCCTCGCGTCCCTTCGATCGCGCACGCAACGGCATCGTCGTTTCCGAAGGCGGCTGCCTCTACACGCTGGAACGCTACAGCGATGCCGACCGGCGCGGCGCTAAGATCTACGGTGAGCTCGTCGGCTACTCGATGACCAGCGACGCCACCGACTTCGTCCTGCCGAACCCCGTGCAGCAATCGCGCTGCATGGAGCAGGCCCTCCGCCGCGCCGGCCTGAACGCCGAGGACATCGACATCGTCAGCACCCACGCCACCGCAACCCCCAGCGGCGATGTGCAGGAATGCGCCGCCCTCCGCCAGGTCTTCGGCAACTCCAAACGCACGCACATCAACAACACCAAGAGCTTCATCGGACACGCCATGGGCGCCGCCGGCTCGCTAGAACTCGCCGGCAACCTGCCGTCGTTCAACGATCGCGTCTGCCACGCCACCATCAACGTGGACGAGCTCGACCCCGAATGCGAACTTCCCGGGCTGGTCCTTAACGACCCGCAAGAAATCGACCAACCCACCTACATCCTCAACAACTCCTTCGGGATGCTAGGAATCAATTCCGCCGTCATCATCAAGCGCGTGTAATCAATCCCAGCAAAGCTGCAAGAAGAAATAAAAAAAATAAAAGTGTAGAGGCCGAGAATCACGCGAATCTACGCAAATCTAATTCAACTGAGTGAAACTAGATTCGCGTAAATTCGCGAGATTCGCGGCAAAAAATCCCCTCTGCATTCCTTGTGACTTTCGTAATTAACCCGTAATGGAACAGAACATGACCCAATCCGATATCCGTGAAGAAGTTCTCGACATCCTCCGCGACATCGCCCCGGATGAAGACCTCACGCAGCTCAAAGACAACCAAAGCTTCCGCGAGCAAATGGAGCTCGACAGCATGGACTTCCTCGACATCGTCATGGAGCTCCGCAAGCGCCACCGCATCCAAATCCCCGAGGACGACTACGTCAACCTGCGCAGCATGGATTCGACCGTCGCCTATCTCGAGCCGTTGATGAAGAACATCGAGCGCGTGTAGCGGCGTAGGCAGTCGTCAGGGGCCAGGGGCCAGGGGGCCAGTAAAGATTAGAAATGACTTTTTTCACTGGCCCCTGAAGACTGACCCCTGGCCACTCTCATGTACGACAACCTCATCATCGGCGCCGGCATGAGCGGACTGGCCGCCGGCATTCGCCTGGCCTACTACGACCAGCGCGTGTGCATCGTCGAGCGCCACACCACCATCGGCGGCCTCAACTCCTTCTACCGCCTCCGCGGCCGCGATTACGACGTCGGCCTGCACGCCCTCACGAATATCACCCCCAAAGGCGCCAAGCGCGGCCCGCTTGCCCGGCTGCTTCGTCAGCTCCGCCTGTCCTGGGACGACCTCGCGATTTCGCCGCAGCTCGGCTCGGAAATCGTCTTCCCCGGCGTCCGCCTCCATTTCAGCAACAACATCGACCTCTTGCGTAGCGAAGTCGCCCGCGCCTTCCCCGTACAGCGCGACAACTTCGAGCGACTCATCGCCGGCGTCGTCGAATACGACGACCTCAGCGACGAGCACGCCAACATCTCCGCCCGCTCGCGGCTTAGCGAGCTCATTACCGAGCCGCTCCTCATCGAAATGCTCCTTTGCCCCCTCATGTTCTATGGCTCCGCGCGCGAGCAGGACATGGACTGGGGCCAATTCTCCATCATGTTCCGCAGCATCTTCCTCGAAGGCCTCGGTCGTCCTCACGCCGGCGTGCGTCTCATCTTGAAGCAGCTTGTCCGCAAGTTCCGCCAACTGGGCGGCGAACTAAAGCTCCGCGCCGGCGTCGAACGCCTCCATGTCGAAAATGGCCGCGTCGCCGGCGTCGTCCTCGAAAGCGGTGAAATGCTCGAAGCCCGTCGAGTCCTCTCCTCCGCTGGCTGGTGCGAAACGATGCGCCTCTGCGACGACGGCCAACCGGTCTCGGCGAGCCGTGGCGCCGGCCGTCTCAGCTTTTGCGAAACCATTGCCACGCTCGACGTCGAGCCGCGCGAGCTCCGCCACGACCGCACCATCACCTTCTTCAACGACTGGGAGCGCTTCGACTGGCGTGAATCCACCGCCCCCTGCGACCTGCGGAGCGGCGTCATCTGCAGCCCGAACAACTTCGGCTACGACCAGCCGCTCGACCCCGAAGGCGCCGGCGTCATGCGCATCACCGCCCTGGCCAAC
>JAICUM010000799.1 GCA_025935855.1 Pirellulales bacterium
GTTCGTGGACGATCCGCGCGTTCCTCCGACGAACAACCTGGCTGAGCGGAAGCTGCGGCCATTGGTCGTGCTGCGGAAGATCACCTTCGGCCATCGCAGCGAGGCGGGGGCCAAGCGCATGGCCAAGATCATGACGATCAAAGAAACCGCCAAAGCGCACAAGCACAAAGCGAGTGAGTTTTTCTACTATCTGCAGACGCATACGGCGGAGCAGTCTTTGCGGCGGCTCTACAGCGGTCCTTGAGGGTTGTGCGTGGCCAATGACATGACGACCGCAAAGAAGTCGCCCGCGTTGGCGTGCCCTTCTTTTGCAGCCGCTGGTGATGCACGAGCAACGCCGCCGCGCGAATTCTATCGAGGAACCTCGCATCGCGAAGCGATTGCCGAGGCGTTGACTGCTGCGCGTTTGTGGGGAGTTGCCCTGCGAATTGCCGCGGAGCCGTGGCGGCGGTGGCGTTTTACCGTGGCGGCGATTCAATCGCTTCGTTGGCGCCGTGCGGCAATCTTTTCGCACCGCCGTCCGCCCGACGGAGGGGTCGCCCCGCCGTGAATCGCGGCGAGGCCACGGTCACGGGACTAAACTGTTACGTTTTACCGGGGGCGACCAAGCGGGACAGGTCCAATTACTGGGGCGACCAAGCTGGACAGGTCCAATTACTGACTTTCAACAAACCGCGTTTCGAGAGAACCGCGTTGCGTCACGGATCTAAAAGATGCGTTGATTCAATTACCGAACCAGGCAGGCGCCTGCCGGCCGCGTCACGCCGTCGAGTGACGCCTTAAAAGCTGTCAGTTGCCAGCAGTCCGTCGTCCGTGGCAGCGCCCGCGGCGACAACCCCATTCGAGCCCGTGCCCTGACTGCGCGCGCTGGCATACCATCGCAAAGCCCGATGCCTTGTAGATGCAACGAGTTTCCCCCCCAAGATCTCAACTAAAGGAGAACACAACATGAATCCTTCAGTCGATGCCCCTTCAACCGCCAGCGTTGCGAGCCCGATTGTCAACGTGCCGCCCGCGGTAGCACGGCCAACCGGAATCCATCCCGCCGCGGAACTGTTTCCGCTGATGAGAGACACCGATCTCGGCTTGCTCGTCGAGGACATCGACGAGCATGGCCTGCGCGAACCAATCCTCTTGTACCAGGGGTTGGTGCTCGATGGCCGCAACCGCTTGCGCGCTTGCGAGATCGCAGGCGTCGAGCCGCGATTCATCGAATGGGACGGCGTCGGCTCACCGCTCGCGATCGTCCTTTCTCGCAATCTACACCGCCGGCACTTGAATGAAGGCCAACGCGCCATCATCGCCGCACGAGCCAAAGGCATGTTTGAAGACGAAGCGGCGGAGCGCGGACGCGCCCATCAGTTTGGTCGCGCGGGGCGCGCCGCGACGGAGGGGATCCAAGCGGCCTCACCGCAGCCATCTCCCGAAGGGAGAGGTAGCGACGGCCATCCTACGGCTATTGCAAATTTGCACGAGCCGGGACGAACCGTCAACGAACAAGCAGCCCAGCTCTTGAACGTCTCACCACGATCCGTCGCCACCGCGTCGCGCGTCCCGAAAACGGCCGATGAGCAAGTCATCGCCGCCGTCGAATCGGGCGACATTGCCGTCAGCGACGCCGCCAGCATCACGAACCTGCCCAAAGAGCAACAACGACAAGCGCTCGA
>JAICUM010000744.1 GCA_025935855.1 Pirellulales bacterium
CTTCGGCTCGGGGTCGGCCAGGATGGCGACTCCCTCGTCGAACCACAGCGGGGCCGAGCGGCCGTCGAAGCAGTCGGCGAGCACCAGGTGCGTTAGCTCATGCGGCAAGACCGAGGCGAAATCGTAATTGCCTTCGGCGCGGACGTCGATCTTGCGGGTGGTGATCTGACCGCGGCCCGGCCAGATCAGCGATGAGCCGAGCGTGTTTTCGCTGCCGCGGCCGACGGCGCGGACGTAACCGTCGAGGCTATTGTGCAGGACGACCTGGCAGCGAGGGCTCCAGGCGCGCGTGAGAGCTGGGGCGTTCCACTTGTTGATGAGCAGGAGTCGCTTGGCTTCGCAATAGCGGGCGGCGGCTTGGGCTTCGGCGAAGCCGCGCAGAGAGCAGACTTGGAAGTTCTTGCTGTCGGCGACGAACCAGGCGCCTTGGCGGCTGATAGTGACAGAACCAGCGGGCAAGTCGGAAGAGGGAGCGGCGTCTTCGCCGTGGGCCAATTGGCCGGCAGCGCAGAGACAGAGAGTCAGCAGCAGGCGGGTAGACGTGCGTATCGTACGCATAGCGTCCGTGCTCGAGGTGGGACGGGCGTTTCAGTGCCGGTCCGGGGCCAAGGCAATCGGTATTCCAACACTAGCTCACAGGCTGTGTCGGGTGCTAAGTCGTTTCCTCTCTTATGGTTCAGAGCGGCATGGCGTGAACAATTCTGCGGCGATTCATTGCGGCGGATGCCCTGCACTTAGGCACGGCGTGCTGAAGCGTGCGGCGAATTGTCGGACCGTTTGATGGAAGTTTATGAATCCGAGTCCCTTGGTCAATATCGAGTTGCGGCTACTCACAGCATTTACTCGGCGCAGCCGCCGTTCATCTGCGGAGTCGCGCAGCCGCATTGCGGACAGACGTATTCGACCACAAAGCGGTAGGTGGGTTTTTGGATCTTCTCCTCTTTCTTCTCGGCGACGTGTTTGGTCTTCACGTAGGCCGCGGTCGGAATCCAGGAGGAGCGGCAGTCGGTGCAGTGGCCGCAGTTGCAGCTGCAGCAACTGGGGCAGCGCTTGCTTGGGCCGAGGACGCAGAAGTCTTCGCACTTGCAGCAGTAGCGCGTTTTAGTGACTTCCTTCATCTCGCAGACCAGCCGGCAGCATTTTTTGCACTCGCAGCAGCCGCACTGCGGGCAGGTATTGGCAGCGAAGGTTGCGGAAGCGAGCCAGGCGAAGGCGACGGCCGCCGTGGGGAGCTTTCGTGCGATGTTCATGGGAATCTCCGCTGGACTAACGAGAGTTTGGTTTAGCACTTAAAGTCGCGGGCTCTGTTAAAACTCGATCTGGAAGCGGCCGGCGTAGATGTCGCAGTCGCCGTTGCCGGACGCGTTGTTCACAAAGACGTGCATCCAGTCGAACTGCATTTTCATCCACGCGTTCCAGTACCAGTTCAGCGCGAGGTTCGACTCGTTCAGATAGCCGGGGTTGGGAACCGGCGGCGGGCCGACGGAGGTGGCGATGGGAACGGCCCGCGGGTCGCTGACGTCGAGGTAGCTCCAGCGGCCGACGACTTCCCAGGCGCCCCAACCGCAGATGCCGGCGTGTCGGCCGATGCCGAAGAAGTCTTCAAAGGGCGTGATGCGATCGAAAACGCCATAGGTGCGGTTGTAGGTGCGGTTTTCGCCGGTGAGGAAATAGCCAGCCTGCGCGTAGGCGCCGTCGTAGTAAATGTTCGGGTTGCCGATCTGGTTAACCCAGGTGGCGAGGTATTCCGATTGGAAGTGGGCCGGTCCGTACTGGCCGGCGAGCTGCAGGCCATAGTAAACGAACTCATCGCAGGCGAGGCGGCCGGTGTCGGCGAAGGATGGCGTGCCGACGGCGGTGGCGCCGCCGCCGGCGGGGTCCCCTACGAAGAATTCGGGAATCGCGCGGGCTTCGTAGAATGGCGCCGTGGTGCTGCTGCCGGTGTTCCGGCTGTA
>JAICUM010000447.1 GCA_025935855.1 Pirellulales bacterium
AATGGTCGCCTTGATCGTCCGTGGCCCGGCAAAGCCGATAAGCGCCTTTGGTTCGGCAAAGATGATGTCGCCCAGCGACGCGAAGCTGGCGGCCACGCCGCCCATGGTCGGATTGGTGAGCACCGAAATGAATAGCCCGCCTGCCTCGTCATAACGAGCCAGCGCGGCCGACACTTTGGCCATTTGCATCAGCGAATAGATGCCTTCGTGCATCCGGGCGCCGCCGCCCGAGCCGCTGATGATAATCAGCGGCAGCCGCTGCTCGGTGGCTCGCTCGATCAGCCGGGTAAGCCGCTCACCGACGACCGAGCCCATGCTGCCCATGATGAACGCCGAGTCGGTGACGCCGAAGGCCACCCGCCGGGCGCGAATCATGCCCGTGCCGGTCAGCACGGCGTCCTTGAGCCCTGTTCGCTTTTGCTCGGCGACGAGCCGCTCGGCGTAACTTTTTTTATCGGCGAAGCCCAGCGGGTCCACCGGCATGAGCTGCGCATCCCACTCCTCGAATGTCCCTTCGTCGAGGACCGATTCAATGCGGCCCGCGGCGCCGAGGTACATGTGAAAGCCGCATTTCGTGCAGACGTTAAAGTTCTGCTCGATGGTCTTGCGGTAGAGCATTTCGCCGCAGTCGTTGCACCGCATCCACAGGCCGCTGGGCACCCCGCGCTTTTCGCGCGGCGCCTTCCCCTGGCCGCCGGGGCCTTCGCTTTCGCTGGACGACATGATGGGCGCTGACTCGATAGGCATAGAATTTAGCCGTCTGGGCAGTATATCAACGCGCAGATAGCCGAGCCATCCTGGCTCGACGAGTCATCCAGAGCGGCGGCTTCAAAAGTAGTTCAGTAGGAACCGCCCGGCCAGAATGGCCGGGCTATTTATTCGGCGGCGACCTCGATCGGCTCCCACATCGGCTTACCGGCGGATGAGGTGCACAAGCATGGGGTTTGCTCGCTGCGGAGCAGGCTGCCTAGCACGCCAGCCAATGGACGAGCGAGCACCACCGCGATGGCGCCCGACTTGTGGCGCTTAATGATCTTCTTCAGCTCTTTCTTCAGCCGCTCGCATGCCTCTTTCACGGTCTCGCCTTCAGGCGGACAAATCGTCTCCGGGCGTTCCTGCCACTGGCGATAGACTTTCGGCTGTTTTTCTTTGACCTCGTCGAACAACATTCCTTGCCACAGCCCTTGGTCGAGGTTGTGCAAGTTCTTGACCGTCTTGGGCCGCAGGTGCAGCCGCTCGCCGAGAATTTCGGCGGTTTGCTGCGCGCTCAAACAAGGCCCCGCGTACAGCGCCTCGACGGACGTGGAACGCGCGGCCAGTTCTTCGGCCGTCGCCAGCGCCTGGCGCCGGCCTTCTTCGCACAAGGGCACATCGAGCGTGCCTTGAATGCGTCCCTGCGAGTCGTAGTCAGTGATCCCTGATCGGATGAGCAAGATCGTTAACATCGAAGTGCGAACGCTTCCTCCACGTTGACTGGCGCCTGCCAGTTGAATGGTCGCCGTGCCAGGGCGCTCACGGCGCCCGGCCAATTGCTGAACTGCTAAGACCCGTGAGCTCCGCCAAACTTTGCTTGTATGAAACATTGCTGTGAAAGATCGCCGAGCCCGCGACCAGCATTTGTGCGCCGGCCCGCGTGCAATCAGCGATCGTTTTCTCGTTGACTCCACCATCGATTTCTAGAATCAAATCACTGTGCTGCGCCCTGAGCGTGCGCAGTTTTTCCAACGCCACCGGCTCGAACGGCTGCGAGCCAAACCCGGGCATGACGCTCATGCACAGCACCATGTCGCAGTACGGCAGGTATCGCGCAATCGCCTCGAGCGGCGTCGGCGGGTTGAGGGCCAAACATGCCACCGCATCGTGCTGGCGAATTCTCTCCAGCACCGGGCGCGGATCGTCGACCGCCTCGACATGAATCGTGAGGCTGCTGGCGCCCGCTTCGATGAACTGTTCGATGTACTCGCCGGGCCGCGCGATCATCAAATGCACGTCCAGCGGCAAGTCAGTCGTCCGCCGGACGGCCTCGACGATCGGCATCCCGTACGTCAGGTTCGGCACGAAGACGCCGTCCATCACGTCCAGGTGCAAGGCCCGCGCGCCGGCCGCTTCCAACGCCTGCACTTCCCGTTCTAAATTGCCGAAGTCGCACAACAGCATCGACGGCAGCACCATGGGCGGGGCCGTGCGAAATTCATGTAATGTGCGTTGACGCGACATAGCGTGCGCCGCGCGGCAGAACGGCCGCGTAGGCCAAAGGCGCCCAGAAAGGGCTCAGGAAGGATGGCCGCGAAGGGTTCGTGCGGCGGCGATCAGGATCGATAACGAGTGAATCGTGTTCACGCGCCTCGCAAGTGTGGGGACCGCAGTCTCGGCGGCCGGCGCTCGTCGTCACGCCGCGCTGATTCTACTCAAAGCGGCTGCCAACGCCATAGCGGTTTTCCGCAAGCGAGTCGCAACCGACGCCAGGATAACATTTTACGCCGTCCGCGTCATTTAGCCCGCGGGGCTTGCCCCGCGATCCCGCCGCAAGCGGCGGGGCTAAATGGCTATGCGCAGGAACGTGTTAGGCGTCCGCCAAATCCTCGCTTTTTGGCAAGTCCGCCGCCGTTGCCACGCCAAACAATTGATTGAAACGCTCGGTGGTGAAGTACCGAGCGCCGCGCGGCGCTTGTGCCGAGCGCTCGACGCGCACCAACTGCCGCCGCACCAGTTGTGCCGTAATAGCATGACACTTCGCGTTCCGCAGCCGGTTGATCTCTTCTCCGGTCACGCCCTGCCGATAGGCGACGATGGAGAGCACCTCGATCGCCGCGGGCGAGAGCTTGGCTGAGCGCGTGCGGCCGCGAACGCGGTCACGCATCAGCGCCCAATCGGCGCGTAGTTGCAGGCGATAGCCGCTTGCATCGCCGACGATTTCATACGCCGCCTCGTCTTCTCCGTAGCCCGCGTTAAGCTCCGCGACGATTCTGTCGACCTCAGCCGGCTCGACGTCGCGGATGTGGCTCGCCAGCTCGGCGCTACTGAGCGGCCGCCCCTCGGCGTCGCCGACGAAGAGTATCCCCTCGACGATCATCCGCGGCGTCACCGGCAACGACTCATCGTCGGCCAGCGGTTCATCGGGATCGACGGCGACCTGCGGCTTCCGCGAACCCGCGCCGTCTTTGGGCGCCGCGCCCATTAAGCGCGCAAACGCCGACGATAATCGCTCCAGCGAAAATCGAGCGACCGTTGGTGCTGAACTCGCCGGCGCACTGTTCCGCGCATCGCGGGAGGGTGCATCGCTGAAGCGCGAATCGTCGTCGCCGTCGGTGAACCGCAGCTCGTCGTTCATGGCCGCGAGATAATACGGCACGCCGGCTCGACGCCCAAGAGATACTCAGGCCACCGCTAGCACCGGCAACTCGACGATCGCACGCCGTTCAAGAAGTTCCTCGCAGCGATCGGCCACGAGCCGCCGCGCCTCCGGCAACATTTCAATGAATTTCGACGGTAGCTCCGGCAGGCCGACTCGCCGCATGACTTGATTCAGCCGAAAGGCGAGCGGCTGGTCTTCCAAGTAGTCGTAAAGAAACCGCATCGCCACAAACCGCTCGATGATCGGCCCGAGCGGCGACGCATCGGCGTCGATCATTTGTCCGACCGTCGCCGCAACACGACTGCTGTCCACCATCGCCAGCGCGGCGTAATAGTCGTCCACGCGGCTGGGGTCTTGTTCGATCAGCGTCGCATCAAGCAGCAACTCGACCAGAATGTGCCCTAAAAAGCTCGGCCGCACGCCGTCCTGATCAGCCGTCGCATGGCGAATCCGCCGGCTGAGCTCGGCCGACAGCTCCATGAACGCCGTAGTTTGGTGAAACCAGTGGTCGTCCGCATGATGCCGTACAACACCACGAGCCACGGAGGCGACGAGATCGTTATCGCCTTCGACAAACGGCGACGCCTGTCGCGACCGGCAGCGCAGCCGCGGCCGTGTAAGGCCTAGCCAATCAGGAATGGCGACGCCCGCGACCTCGTAGGGATCGCTCAGGCATTCCAGCGAATGCGCCAAATAATTCATTGCTAGCACCTACAAAGCCGGGCCATTCTGGCCTGACGAAATCCAGAACTGGGTCCAGACCGGGTCTCCACAGCCGACTCGCTGAGGCGAGATGCCCGGGCTAGGTGCCCTCGACACGCCCTCGCCCCGTTAGGTAGATACTCCGTTCGACCAATCCAGACAACTCCGTTCCCGCGCTCGCCATGTTTACCCCAGCCCTCGCCCAAGTCATCTACGCCAACGCCGGGATGCCGGCGCCCATGCCCATCCCAGCTC
>JAICUM010000423.1 GCA_025935855.1 Pirellulales bacterium
CGAATGGCGCTTGCTCCGCCTAATTTGATAGTCGTCTGTTTCATGCCGATCCTGTCGAGTCGGCATCCGGCAACGGATACACAAACGTCCGCCGCACTTGCTTCGAAACTCCAAAATACAGCAGCCAAAGCGCGCACACCAAGATGACTGGCACCGTCGGACCGACGACCTCCGCGACGTACTTGGAGTTTTTAGGCCCAACCTTGAGCAACACGATCAACTCAATCAGGTTAATGACGATCGCCGCGGCGAGCGTCGCGTTCACCAGGGCGCGCGCCGCTCGCCGCCGGCGGAAGTAGTATACGGCCGTCACCGCGAACGCAACGAAGAGCGCCGCGGTGAGCGCTGCCCCAATGCCCGCCGCAACCCGATCAGCGCGTGCCGCGGTATCCATCTCGACCCACGCGCCGCCGAGCGCCGTTCGGACTTGGTCGAGAATCAACGGGATCATGCCGGCCAAATTCAGCAGCATCCCAAATCCGAATAACGAAATCGGGATCGAAGCTCGTAGCGTCGGCACGCCATGTTCGTCGAGATGATTCATGCGGCAGGCAGCGAGTTGCCTAGACGGGTTTCTGACGGACGTTCACATATAGCTGCGTGCTCAGGCCAGCCACTTCACCAAGTAGAGGATCATCCCAATGAATACGCAGAACCCCGCGAAATACCAAACACACCCCTGCGGCGTCCTCGGGTAAGGGGGCTTATAGTTGGTGTCATAGACGGGGTACATGCTGTGCCCCAGTCTAGCCACAGATGGCTATACTCGGAGGATGCAGCCGAGGTCGGATTCTACAGTCGCACGCATTTTCGTCGCGATCGCTTTCGCGACAATTGCTATCGGCATTGGCACTTTACTTTGGTTCGGTCTAGCTGATGCGCATCCTGCGGCCGTCAGGAATAAGTACCTGAAGGGAGAAATCACATTGGAGGAAGCTCGAACGGAAGTTGGCGACGTGGCCAATACCTGGGTTAAGTTCAAGGACCATCGTCCCGATTAGCCTTCCGCCTGAATACCAGCCGTGGCGAGAGAAACGTCGACAAAAATGCAGAAGCTCATGGCGGCTCCGAGCAAGGCCCCCCGGAGATAAAATGACGATCAATGGAATCGCTGCCCTGGATTGAATTCGCATGCATCGTAGCCGCCTTAGACGTGTTGGCCTTTCTGGCCGCACTGGCGGCATTCATTGACAGGCAACTCGTGGAGCATGATCGCCGCTGGCGGTTCAGCCTCACCACGATAATCCTGGCGACGACGCTCGCGGCGCTCAACATTGCCGCGCTGGGACGACGCTCGCGGCGCTCAACATTGCCGCGCTGGTCGGAATGACCGAGCGCTAACAGCGCAAGTGCATCTGCCTGGTCATTGCCCCAGTTTCACCGCTGAATTTGGCCGCGCCATCTGATAAAATCACCGTCCGCGATAAAGCCGCGACCGGTGGTCGCGGTGTGCATCGGTGGCCGGTTCGCCGTCAAACCGATGCTGCGCAAACGTTCTTTCCGTTTTCCGCGCGCCTCAGGCGTCCCGCGGAAAAAACCACTCCTGAAGACAACGATCCGAAAATGGAAAACACCGCGATTTCCCGGTCGTTCGATAAAACCGAGCCCGCGAATCTTCCCGAGTTTTTTCCCTGTCGCCATTTCCGCCGCCGACCAGGAAAAAACGAAATTTGGGAAAGAACCGGCTCGCAGCATCTCGCAGGCAGTTTCCCATCCTCTCCAGCTTACCACCACCCTCCCGCCTGATTGACTCACCCTGTCGTCCGTGCCAACCTAGTAGGCCACGAACCGCTCGACTATATCCCGCCCACGACGCCCAATGAGGGGTCCCCCGCCATGTCCGTCTTCGCCAGCTTGCTCGTCCTCACGCTCACGGCTCAAGCCGCCGACGCCGGCCGATACGCCAACCAAGGCGAACCAGATCTAGCTTCCCCTCCGGCTGCCCAACCCGCCGAACCGACGCTGGCCAATCCCGTGCAAGCCGCTGCCCAGCCCGAACAGCCCGCGGCGCAACCACCGGCCGCATCAGCGGTCGAAAACCAAAGCGCTCAAAGCCCTGCCGCCGCCGCAGCCGCCGCGTTTGACACGCAAGCCCAAGCACCGCCAGGCGCTGCCAGCGCCGCGACGGAGCCTCAGAAATCGGTGCTCATCGCGGGCCCGAAGCCGTCAGACCTGATGAAAGGCATTCTCAAGCCGCCAGCGCGTGCAGCTCTGATCGGCTCCCCAATCACGCTCAGCGACGCCGTCCGCGACGCTAGAAACCGTCAGGAACAAACTCAGCGAGCCAAATCCTACTGGGACCTATGCGCCGCGATGGCCGACTTCTACTTGGCTCAACTCGAGGAAATGGAACTCGGCGCCCTTCGCCAAGGCCTCAAGGCGCCCGGTCAGAACTGGGACGCCAAGCAAAAGGACGCCCAGGCCCGCACCGAAATCGCCCGCGGTTCCGCGCAAGCCGCTCAGCTAAATCTGCACCAGCTTCTCGGCCGCGCGGCCACAACCGCCCTCCCGGTGCCGGACGACGCGCCCCACTGCGGCCGGTACAACGCCGAATATGAAGAGATTTTCGCCCAACGGCCAAACCCTGTCGCCGAGCAACTGAGCAAGCTCATGCCGCTGCGCTACGACGAACTTCGGACTCAAGCCCACGCCGTGGCCGAGGCGGAATCGGCTCGTGACACGGCCCGCGCGCGAATCAACCCCAACGGCGATGGCGGCGAGTTGCTGCAGGCTCAAGACCTGCTGGCATTGCGCCGCCGGGCGTTTGTCGCGACGGCTCGGGACTATAACAAGGAAATCGCCGCCTACACGGAGTTGGCCGCCCCCGCCGACGTGCCGGCCGAGCGGCTAGTGGCCATGATGATCCGCACCTCGGCCCCGGCCGGCCAGGCCCCTTGGACGCCCTCCGGCGTGCAGCCGGCCACTGCGTTGCAGTCAATTCCGCAGCAATCGCCGCAAGGCTCAGTTCAACAATCGAATCCGGGCCAGACGCCGCCAAAGACGTTCGCCAACGGCCAGCAGCAACCGCCGCAGCAGCCACAGCAGTACGAATCCCGCCGGCCGGGCCTGTTGCAGCGAGTTTTCAACCGCGACCGCGAGCATTCGATCTTGGTGAACCGCCCGCGAGTCCTCGGCCGCGTGTTCGGCAACCAGTAATCAACGGACGAGCATGGAAAGCGCGGTCCTCAACGAAACTCATCCAGCCGAGCACCGCGCGAAGCCGCTCGCCCAGCCGTTTTACATCGGCCCTCTGAAGATCGACCCGCCGATCCTTCAGGCCCCGATGGCGGGCTTCACCAACTATGCCTTCCGGCAGATCGTCCGCGAATTCGGCGGCGCCGGCCTCTTGGCGACCGAAATGGTCAACGCCCGCGGATTCGTGTGGCTCGACGAGCACGCCGAACATCCCGACCGCCTATGGGGCGTGGCGACCGAGCCGCGGCCGCTGGCCGTGCAGATTTGGGATAACGAACCGGAGACGCTCGCGAAGGTTGGCGCCCGATTGGCCCAGGAGTACCGCGTCAGCGTCGTGGACATCAACTTCGGCTGCCCCGTGCGGCAGGTGACGCAGAAGGCTCACAGCGGCTCGTACTTGCTCCGCTTCCCCGAACGGATGGGCGCGATCATCGAAAAGGTCGTCGTTGCCTGCGCACCGACGCCGGTCACGGCCAAAATTCGGCTCGGCTGCACCCGCGATCAGATCAACGCCATCGACGTTGCCCAAGTCGTCGAAGGCGCCGGGGCCGCCGCTCTCACCGTCCACGGCCGAACCGCCGCCGACATGTTCAGCGGCAGCGCGGATTGGGACCGAATTTCGGCGATCAAGCCCTACCTCAAGTGCATCCCGCTCATCGGCAACGGCGACCTCGACTCCGCCGGAAAGGTCGTCGCGGCCTTCGAGCGCTACGAAGTAGACGGCGTGATGATCGCCCGGGCGGCCCTGAACAAGCCCTGGCTGTATGCCCAAGCCGCCGCCGCCGTCCGCGGCTTGCCCATCCCGCCGGATCCTACGCTGGAAGAGCAGCGTGATCTGATGCTGCACCATTTCGGTCTCGTCCGAGAGCGTTTCGGCGACGAGAAAGCCAGCGTCCTAATGCGGAAATACGCCTGCTGCTATGCCCAAGGCCGCCCGGGGGCTCGCGAATTCCGTAAGTACATCGCCACAATCGGCTCGCCCGAGGCGTTCTTCCAGGTGGTCGCTCAGTACTTCCCCTGCTGACATCGCCCGATGACGGCGGACGGCGATAAGCTCAAACTGCGTAATCCTTTAGGTCTCAAAAAATTCGACACACGACTATTTTTCAAATAGCTTGTTGTCAAAAATCCTGCCGGCTGTAGGATTGTGTTGAGACCTTAATGAACGCGGCATCCCAAATCCCCGAGCTCTCCGATCAAACGATCGTCGATTATTTGCGTCGACGGCCCGCCGCGACGATTGGCGACCTGGTCGAGTTCACCGGCGTCACCGCCACGGCCGTGCGCCAGCGGCTCACACGGCTGATGGAAAAGGGTTGGGTCGAGCGGAACTCGACCGCCGCCGGCCG
>JAICUM010000661.1 GCA_025935855.1 Pirellulales bacterium
ACGAACCCCGGCACGCGCGAGCTCGGACCGACAATGAACCGGCCGTCCGGCGTAAAGGTCGGCCAGCCCTTGAAGACGCTGCGCACGCCGAGCAGCTCGACCTGCGGCATTTCCGGCGAAAGCTGCTCGGCAAACCAGCCGAGCACGTCCCAATCGGGATCGATCGGCGGCGGCTCGTTCGTCACCGAGTATTGCCGTGGGTCGGTCGAAAGCGCGGCGCGTTCCCACCCGCCACATAGGAGCGAGTTGATTTCCGCGCGGACATACAACGTGGAATCGGGAATGCGGATGACCGGCAGCTCGGGCTGCAGCCCTTCGGCATGGACTGTGATGAAGTATTCATGCCGCACCGGCACGATGGGCAGCTCCAAGCCGACGCTCCTGGCGATGTGGTACGCATGGGCGCCGGCGGCATTCACCACCATTTCACACTCGATGAGGCCGGCGTCCGTTTCGACGCCGCTCACCCGGCCGTTCTTCAAGACGATGCCGTGGACGGCGGTCTTCGTTTGGAACCGCGCGCCCAGGCGCCGTGCGTGGGCCACATAGGACATCGTCAAATCGGACGGCTGCAGATATCCGTCGCTCGGGCACCACAGAATGGCCTGCGCCCGATCGAATCGCATGGCGGGCCATTTTTGCCCAGCGGCCGCTTGGTCGATGAATTCGCACTCGAGACCGGACTCGTCGGCGACGGCCTTCATCCGCTTGAACTCTTCGACGCGCTCGGGGCAGAGCGCCACGCGCAGCGAGCCGACCTGCCGCCAGCCGGGATTAGACTGTTCGTCGCGCTGGAGCTGCGAAAAAGTCTCGACCGACCACATCGCCAGCTTAGTGCGCTCGATGGTGTTGCGCACCTGTCCCACCAGCCCGGCGGCTTGCGGCGTGGTCGCGGCGGCGACGGTGGCTTCCTTCTCAAGAAGCAGCACGTCGGTTTTCCCTGACTTGGCAAGACTGTAGGCCACGGCGCAACCCACGGCGCCTCCGCCGACGACGACAATCTCTGCTCGATCAACGCTGCTCATGGTTTTTCGAATCGGCCAGAAAAGGCCGAAGCCTATCGCCGGGAGTCCTTCCCGAGTTGCTCAAGATACCACCGCACGAACGCGTCAACGTTGTACTCTTTGTACGTCGAAAACGGCCCCGGCACGTAGCGCGACGAGCGCACGCCGAGCTGCACCTGTTCGCATAACTGCCAGTCCTGCTCGGAGGTGAGTTGCCAGAAAGGCATCAGGTCCGCGAGCTGGTAATCCTGACCTTCGACGGCGTGTTCATCGACCAGCCACGTCACGCGGATGGCGGTGCGTCCCTGGCCCGCCGGCAAAAGACGGGTGGAGACCGCATGGTCGCAGCTTGAGTGGTTCCACATGTTGGGAAGCGTGCGGATGCGAAGCGTGCCGACGTCGGCGTCGGAATAGTCGCCCATCAGCGGGGCCGCCTGCCGGCCGTCGAGCGTTTCGCTTTTGAATCCTTCGACCAGCGGCGTGCGGTTGGCGGCGAACCAACCCGTGGGGCCCGAGCTAGGAAAATCCGTCATGCCGGTGCGGCGATGGCTGACCGCCAGACCCGCCGCCGCCCACTTCTCCTCGCTGCGCTCGACGGCGTCGGAAATGCGGGCTTGAACGCGCTCACTCGTGTCGTCGGCATTGTAGTGGTCGAAGTTCGCCTTGATGTACTGCGGGTGGTTCACGTTGCAGTGGTAGCACTCGCGGTTGTTTTCCCACACGATCTTCCAATCCGCCGCGACGTCGTAATCGACAATCTTCGCGACCTTCGCACGCTCCAATCCCTGCGGCGTCACCAGCGGCGCCAGGCATTCAGCCGCGGCGTCGAAATCCGGCGGATTGTCGCTGAGCGAAACGAATATGAGCCCCGCGACTTGCCGGCACTCGGCGTGGCGCAGGCCAAGCTCACTTTTGTCGATGTCTTCCTGCATACCGCGGCAGGAAACGAGCGAACCATCGCGGCCATACGTCCACTGGTGATACGGGCACACGAGACGGCCCGCGCGGCCTTGCGACTCAGTCGTGATGCGCGTTCCGCGGTGGCGGCACACGTTCCACAGGGCGTTGATTCCGCCGTCGTCGTCACGAACGACAATCAACGAGTCCGCGTCAACGGAAAACGTGAGGTAGTCGCCCGGGCGGGGGATCTCGCAGGTGTGACCGACGAACAACCAACCGCATCGCCAGATTCGGTCGAGCTCGGCCCGGTAGACAGCCTCGTTGGAGTAGAACTCGCCGGGCAGACTGTAGCCACTCGCACGCGAAGCGATCAGCCGCTCAATCGTTTGCTGGTCCTCAGCGGTTTGGCAAGGCATATCGATCAGTTAAGTGCGTGGCGGGACGAACGATCAACACGACGGGCGCGCTCGCGCGGGATCACCGGCTAAGCGACATTGTGAACGACCGGCGGCGCGTGTTCAGCGGGTTTTTGCGCATTGTGTTTGTAGAAACGCGCTTCGGCGTTCAAGATTCGTTGACCCTCGTTTTTCCCACGACTACGATGCG
>JAICUM010000050.1 GCA_025935855.1 Pirellulales bacterium
CGTGATGGCAAACCGGTTCTGGTACCTGCTCTTCGGACGCGGGCTGGCGGCCAGCCTTGACGACCTGGGCGGACAGGGGTTTTCGCCCGATCATCCAGAACTTCTCGATCGATTGGCGCTGGAGTTCATCGACAGCGGCTGGGACGTGAAGCACGCGCTGAAGCTCATTGTCATGAGCCGCACTTATCGGCAAAGCTCTCAGGAATCAGAAGAACTCCGCGAGCGCGATCCGTTGAACAAGCTCGTCGCCCGGCAGGGCCGCTATCGCTACCCGGCTGAGACGGTGCGCGACGCGGTTCTCTCGATCGCCGGCCTGTTGAACGAGGCGATCGGCGGCGAGAGCGCCCGGCCATATCAGCCCGCCGGCTACTACCGGCATCTCAACTTCCCGGTGCGGGAGTACCAGGCGAGCACCGATGACCAGCAGTGGCGCCGCGGGGTCTACATGCACTGGCAGCGGCAATACCTGCACCCGATGCTCAAGGCGTTCGACGCGCCGACCCGCGAGGAATGCACCGCGCAGCGGCCGCGCTCGAACACCGCCTTGGCGTCCTTGGTTCTTCTGAACGATCCCACGTTCACCGAGGCGGCGCGCGTGTTGGCTGCCACGGCGATGGGCGAGGGCGCCGCCACGAATGCCGAGCGGATTAACCTCGTCGTTCGACGCGCGGCGACGCGCGACGCGGACCCCGTCGAGCTGGAGACGCTCGAAGCGCTGCTCTCGGCGAGCCAGGATTATTACGGTGCGCATCCTGCTGAGGCCGAGAAGCTGCTCGCCGTCGGGCTCAAGCCGGTTCCCCAGGATGTCGATCAGGCGCAGCTTGCCGCGTGGACGTGCGTGGCGCGGGCCGTCTTGAACCTGAACGAAATGTACACCCGCAACTAACCCGTGGTCGTTCGATCGTGAATCATCAGGCCGACATCTTGCAACGTCAGATTCAACGGCGCGCCTTCCTCGCACGGTCAGGAATGGGCCTCGGCGCGGCGGCGCTTTCGTCGCTGCTGGCTGCCGAGTCGTTGAACGCGTCCCCAGCGGTTCCCGTCGCGGCCTATCGCGGCCTGCCGGGGCTCGCGCGACTCCCGGCCAAGGCCAAGCGAGTCATCTTCCTGTGCATGGCCGGCGGGCCATCGCACCTGGAGACTTTCGACTACAAGCCGAAGCTGCGCGCGCTGCACGGCCAGCCGATGCCCGAGTCGTACACCAAAGGTCAGCCGGTCGCCCAACTGCAGGGGCATGAGCTCAAGGCGCATGCGCCGATGTTCAACTTCGCCCAGTATGGGCAGAGCGGCCAATGGGTGAGCGACGTCCTGCCGTGGCATCAGAAGCTCGCCGACGACGTCACGATCGTGCGGTCGATGATCACCGAGCAGATCAACCACGACCCGGCCCACACGTTTATGAATTGCGGCACGGCGATCAGCGGCCGGCCGTCGATGGGCGCGTGGGTGAACTATGGCCTGGGCAGCGAGTGTGATGACCTGCCGGGCTTCGTCGTGCTGACGAGCATCGGCGGGCGCGAGCCGGATCAGCCGATCGCTTCGCGGCAGTGGAGCTCAGGCTTTCTGCCGAGCCGTTTTCAGGGCGTGGAATTCAACTCCAGCGGCGACCCCGTGCATTATGTGAAGAACCCGCCGGGAGTGCCGGACCAACTGCAGCGCGCCACGGTCGAAGCCGTTCAACAGCTCGACCGCCACCGGAACCAGTGGTTCGACAACCCGGAGGTCGCTACGCGGCTGGCCGCCTATGAAACGGCGTATCGCATGCAGTCCAGCGTGCCGGAGCTGATGGATACATCCGGCGAGCCGGCGCACGTGCTGGAGCTGTATGGCGCGAAGCCCGGGGACGGCTCGTTTGCTTCCAACTGTCTGCTCGCCCGCCGGCTGGCGGAGCGCGGCGTGCGGTTCATTCATCTCTACCACCGCGGCTGGGATCATCACGGGAATCTCGAACGAGACCTGCAGCGCTGTGCCCACTTCACCGATCGCGCCTCCTACGCCTTGATCACGGACCTGAAGCAGCGCGGCATGCTCGACGAGACGCTGGTCATTTGGGGCGGCGAGTTCGGCCGCACGCCGATGGTCCAGCTCGGCGCCGGCGCCGCGGGCCGCGACCACCATATGAAGGGGTTCTCGATGTGGCTCGCCGGCGGCGGCGTGCAGCGTGGATTCGGCTACGGCGCCACGGATGACCTTGGATATCACGCCGTCGAAAATGTCGTTCACGTTCGCGACCTGCACGCCACCATGCTGCACCTGTTGGGCATTGATCATCGCCAGCTCACCTATCGTTACCAGGGGCTGGACATGAAGCTTACCGGCGTGAATGAAGCGCGGGTCGTTTCCGAAATCCTTTCCTGATCTCTATCCATGCCACATTTCACCAGACGAGATTTTGTTCGGTCCAGTTTGATCGGCGCCTCGGCCGGCGTCGCGGCGCTATCGGCCACGACGGCTCGCTCGATCGAGCCGGTCGCTCGCACGAAGGGCCATCATTTCAAGTTCAGCATGGCCGCGTACAGTTATCGCGATTTGCTCAAAGCGAATCCGCCGAAGCTATCGCTCGCCGACTTTATGGACGACTGCGCGGCGTTCGGCTGCGATGGCACGGAGCTGACGTCGTACTATCTGCCCGATCCGCCGGCACCTGCATACCTTCGACAACTCAAGGCCGACGCCTTTCGCCGCGGCCTTGACGTTTCGGGGACCGCTATTCGCAACGATCTGTGCTTTCCCAAGGGTGAGCACCGCGACGCGCAGATCGCTCACGTGAAAAAATGGATTGAATACGCCGACATGATGGACGCGCCGGTGATCCGCATTTTCTCGGGCGACATGAAGCCGGGCCAATCGCTCGCCACGGCCATCGAACTGGCCGTTGAGGGGATCGAAGAATGCTGCCGTCACGCGGCGAAGTTCGGCGTGTTCCTCGCCTTGGAAAACCACGGCGGCATCACGGCGAAGGTTGACGACATGCTGCAAATCGTCCGCGGCGTCAACAGCCCGTGGTTTGGCGTGAACATGGACACGGGCAACTTTTACTCGGCGGATATTTACGGCGACCTCGAAAAGATCGCGCCGTACGCGATGAACGTGCAGATCAAAGTCCTGGTGAAGCCGGCGGGCCAGGACGTGCAGCCGGCGGATTTTTCGCGCTTGGCCACCATCCTGCGAGCGGCCGGTTATCGCGGATACATTGTCTTGGAGTTCGAAGCCAGCGGCGATCCGCGCACCGAATGCGAGCGGTTTATGCAAGAATTGCAGCAGGCTTTCCAGGCATAAATTTCTGTCCAGTCGAGACTGGCGCGAGTGAAACACGATGCAGGTTGATTACGGACGACGGCAGCGAGCCCAGGCCTGGCCGGGCTCATCGACGCGAAAGGTCACCAATCGCTTGTTCTCCATCTCAGTGACGATCGCGGTGCGGCCGTCGGGCCCGCCAAGGCACACGTTGCTCGGCTTGGCGCCGAGCACCTTGATTTCCTGAAGCATTTCGCCGCCGGGCGAGAGCTTCGCGACGGTTCCCTTTCCGAAACGCGCGACATACAGGTTGCCTTTCACGTCGCAGCGCATGCCGTCGAGGCCGAAGTCGGAAAAGCTTTTGAACAGCGAGGGCTGTGGCCGGTTGGCCGTCAGGTCGAATTTCACAATTCTGCGCTGCACGGTTTCGTTGACGTACAGCGTCTTGCCGTCAGGGCTGACCTCGATGCCGTTCGCCGTGCCCAAGTCGGCGGCGAAAAGCTCGAGCTTTCCGTCGGGCGACGCCCGCCACACCTGTCCGCGATTGTGGTCCCAATCCGGATCGCTGGCGAAGATAGTTCCATCAGCGGATATGGCCAGATCGTTGGGCTGGTGCATGCGGTCGTCATGGGCAAAAACGGAGATTGCCTTCGAGGCTGGGTCGATTCTGAGGATGTTGTGGTTCTTGTAGTCGGCGACGTACATCTTGCCGGCCGAGTCGAAGACGATGCCATTGCCGCAGCTTCCGTTGGGAAGCGTGACGAAGACTTCAGCGGTTCCTTCGGGGCTGATACGCGCAATGTTTTCCGGCTTGCGATAGGCGACGGCAAAGAGATTACCCGCGCAATCAAAGGCTGGGCCTTCGACGCCCGCGGTGAAGCCTTCGACCGGGACAGGCTCGGCCTTATAGAGCGCTTCGTCAGTTGCCACCGCAACGCAAAGTAACATCACCAGCAGGTGCATGGATTCAAGCCTTTCTTGGTATCGAGGCTGCAAGGAGCACGACGACCGACAGCGCGAGCGTGCCAGAACTGGTTTCCGGCACGAATTGAGGCGTGGAAGGACCGGCCCCCATGGCTCGCTGCCAGGATAAAAAGTCATTGCCGTCGCTGACGCCGTCGCCATTGGCGTCCGACAGGCTGTTCACGCCGAAGTTCCGCCGCCAGAGCGCCAGGTCGCGGCCGTCCACGTCGCCGTCGTGATCGAAATCTTCGGGCCGCGGCGTGAACGGCGGAATCGTTTCGTGGTAGACATCGTCCAGGTACACGACCGCGTCGGCATTCGGGCCGAAAAACTGGATCGAATCGAGAGAGAAATCAGGGCCAGAGATGACGCCGTCGCCCTGAAACCAGCCTTCCCACTGCGCCGGGTCGTTGAGATTCCACTTGTAACGATGCCAGGCGCCGTCGGCAATCAATGGCTGTTGCCGGCCGCGATCGGCGGTGACGTTGTTCGTGTCGTCCAGGGCGATTGCAACTCGCACATCCGGCGAGGTCGTCTTCGCCCACAATCCCACCACGCCCTCCGCGGGGCGAATCTCGCTCGCGGTGCGTGACGCTGGGACGGTGGCCCCCGGCGCCGAGGCGAGGTATCTCAGGAACCAACCGTCCGGATTTTCCGGACCGCTGCTGACATTCGGGTCGTCGCGGATGATGAGCCGCTCGCTGCCGGGCGAGCTCGGGCTGCCCGAGCCGCCGATCTGTGCTTGAGAGGTGGCCAAGATGCCTTGGGTGCTGCCGGAAGCGGTGAGCGGCCAGGAAAAGTAGCCGGGGTCGCCACCGGCAAAATCGCTGAACACGAAGCGGTTGTTCGTTGGAGCGGCGTAGGCGGTTGCGTAGACGCCGAAGTTGTTGCCCACGCTGCGCTCGGAGCCTGGGACGTTGTTCACGCCGACGGGGACGTTGACGACGCGCGGCACGGGGTCGGCCATGACCAGCGTCGTCGAGCCTCCGCCGTCGAGATTGATGGCGTCGCGGGCGCCGAACTGGGCCATCAGGTCGCCAAGTTCCGGCGTGCTGACTCCCAGGCTGTGGCCCGTGTTGCGGCCGTCCACGGTCATCAGGAGGATTTTGCCGTCGGCCGTCACGCCGGCGGCGGTTCGCGGATGCAAAGACGTATCGGCAGGATTCGCCGCGTTGACGCCGTCGAGAAGAATCAGGGCGTTGCCGCCCACGGCGTTGTACAAGGGCACATTGGGAGTGTGCGCGGAGCCGGCGCCGAGCGTCGATTGGATCACCGCGGCCACGTGGTCCGCCGACACGTTGAACGCGGCGAGCCTGTCCGCTTGAAAGTCTGAATAGACGTCGCCCCGCGACGCGGCGAGCCCTTCAATGTTCATGTTCGCGCCGCTGACATACGCGAAGAACGACGCGTTGACCCCGATTTGCAGATCGTTTTGCGTGACGAAGGAGCGGGTGGTTTGAGCCACGGTTTCGCCCGCGGCGGATCCGTTGGACGGCGTCGTGTAGAAATCGATGCCCGCGGCATGCGGGTCGATCTCCAAGACGTGTACGTCGAGCAGGCGCGGCACGGAGAGCATTTCATGGAGGTGGCGGACGCCGACGAACGGCGTCGATTCCTCGTAGGCCGCAGCCAAGCAGGTACTCGGCGCTATGAAACACACGGCCGCGATCATGAACGCGGCGACCGTTCCGCCGCTTGCGTCTATTGGTGATAGTCTCATCGGCGTTTGCGCGTCACGATCGTCGAGCCAGAATATCAGTGGTGGCGGCCTGGAGCCATTGTTCACTCTTTGGGAATGATTCGTAAGATTTCAACTCGGCCAGCAGTGGGTCATCGCGGGAGATTTCCGCCGATTGCAGCATCGCATAGTCCTGCAGCGACTCGGCGAACACTTCCCAGCGGATCGAGTCGATCGGGCCGTCCTGCCCAGGATACACTACGAAGGCGTCGCCGTGCGGCATGCCGGGCCAGGCGCTGACGGCGGCGTCGATGAACGGATTGGTCGGCGTACCGGTGCAGAAGACGAACCAATAGTTGTGGCCCCAGTGGAGGAAGCCCTTAGCGTTTAGCTTGTAGAACAGCCAGCCCGCCATGCGCCACTTGGCCAGCGGCGTGTCGAGAAGCCGCTGGAGATAGCGGCCACGCGGGCCGCAGCAGAAGTAGACCCAGGCAGGGCACTTGGCGGCGGCGAATTGCGGCGCGGTGACGATGCTGGGGATCGGCATGTCGGTCAGCCCTTCGACGGCATAACGCGGATCGCTCATCGCGTCCATGACTTTCATCCACGGCGCCAGCTCGCGAAGCAGGCCTCGCGCCCGGCGGTAGTCGGCCAATTGCTCGTCTCCGTCCGGCTCGTCGGCGCAGTGGAAGAGGGACTTGTCGAAGACTTTTTCCTCTTCGAGCACCGCTTTGAACCGCGGGATGAACTGCGCGAGGAAGCTCTTATAGGCGTCGGACATGGCGCTGGTCTCGGGCGGCCAGAGGAGTTTGCCGATCGAGTCCCAGCGCTCATAGATGCGCTGCGGGTGCTTGCCGCTGGTGGGCGCGGGGGTGAAGAAGTGAGTCCACTCGAGGTATTCGGCGCCGTTCTTCAAGGCCAAGCGAATCCAGCGGCGGACGTCGGTGAAGTCGAACTCGTAGTTGTTCTCGTCCTTGGGGCGAACGCGCAGGAGCTGCGCGGGGCGTTCGAGAATCTCGTGGCGAGCGTTGAACACGGGGCAGTAGATGACGTTCACGTTGTGCGCCGTCATATCGGCCACGTAGGCGTCGGCAAGCTGCCAGAAGCGGTCGCTGAACGGAGGGATTTTGTAGTATTCCCAGATCGAATCGATCGAGATCCATTGCGTGACGGGGAAATCCTGGCGGTGGTTCAGCACCAGCGGCTTGACGTCGACGTCGATGGACAGCTCAACCCCTTTGTCGCTCGCGCCGGTCCAGCCGGGGAAACGGAACGCGTCCTCCGGCTTGAGCTTCACATTGAGCCGTGTGACGCCGGCCTTGGCGTCTGCAGGGACGTGGAGCGTGATCCAGAACGCCGCGTTGGCTTCAGGGCCCACATGGGCGGTCTGCTCCGGGTAAAGCGGATCGGGAACCAGGCCCGGAGCCTGGCCGATGCCATCGGTTTCGTCGAGAGGAACGTCGGTATCCAATTGCTGAATCGGAACGTAGCCGACGCGGCGGACGCGGGCCGTCCAGCCCTCGGGGGGAGCTACGTCGGCGCGAACGCGGATGCTGCAGTCCTTCTGGTGGCGAAAACAGACCTGGAAGGAAAGCCGCGCGTTGCGGCAGGTGGTGAGTGCGAGCGGCGCCGCGCTGCCAACTGGCGAGTTTGGATAGACGCGATTGAGCGAGGTTTCGCTCCAATACTTCACGCCGTCTTGATCGAGGGGACTTCCGGCCCGTGATTGAGAGGCGGCCTGGACGCTCAGCTGGGCGCCGGCGAGAGTGCCGAGCGTGGTCGCTCCGGCGGCCAGCCCTTTGAGTACATCTCGTCGTTTCATTGAAAGGCTCCTATCTTTTCTCGACGCTGAGTCACGCATCGGTCGGGCACGTCGCTTTTCTTGCCATCGCAAGCAGCGCAACCGCCAGGGCCAGTTGGCCAAATGACGAAGATTCTGGCACGGCGAACTGTTGTCCTTGGGCGCCCGCCAACGCGAACTGTTGCTGCCAGAGGAGCAGATCAGCCCCGTCGCAATCGCCGTCGCCGTCGGCGTCGCCTAGCGCATTGACGCCGAAGGACGACTGCCAAATGGCCAGATCCGCGGCATTCACCTGTCCGTCCTTGTTGAAGTCCGCCGAACTGAAAGACGCGTAAAGCGCCGTCACGTGGGCCTCGCCCAACGGCGTGGTGAGCATGGCATAACGCACGCCTTTCACGACTTCGTCGATCCACTGGACGGGCATGCCGTCCAGCAGTAGCTGGGTGAGCCGCTGACTGGACCAGTCAAACGGGATCATCATCGTCAGATCGAAACCGCTCGCGCCGGCGATGTAGTCGAAGTCCAGCGATGAAGGCCCGTACTGAATGTTGGCGAACTGGCTGGCGTCGCGCGCTTGCTCGAAATCGAGCAGCATCTCGGCCGACCACATCGGGATGCCCTGCTCCTGGCAATACTGCCAGACGGCTTTGGCCCAGGTCGAGGTGATGTTGTCCAAACCGCCGTACCGGACGGGATGAATGTTGTTCACGAACGTCGAGTAGTACCCGTTTTCTTCGGCGGACTGGAACATGCCCTCGATGATGTTGATTGTTTGCGCCGCGGTGAGGCCGTTGTCGGCGAACCATTCGTCCGGCCATTGGGTGGCGGCCTGGTAGATGTTGAGCAGCTCGCCGTTCTCGTTGATGAACTTCTGCGGCAATCCGCTGCCAGTGAAGTAGCCGTTGGCCGTCAGCGGGTTGACGACGCTGCCATTGAGATAGTGGTAATAATTCGTGTCGAGCCGCGTGCCTCGGTCGGCTTCGATCTGGGCCATGTCGGTCCAGCCGGTCCAGTCAATGGTGTGGTTGCGGGCGGTGAGCGCCGTGTGCCCGAACTTGTTCTCCAGGCTGGTCACGACGCGATCGTAGGCGTAGGTCATGTACGGCACGCCGCCGTCGCCTTCGACGCCGTCGGCGTACATGTGGACGCCCACTTCGTTGCCGGCGGCCCGCCACGCGGCCTCTTTCGCAACCGGCGTGTTGGCCACGCCAATGTCGCGCAGGTACAGGCTGAACTTGCCGCCGTAGCTGGCGACGTCGTGGAGGATTGGATCGAAATCAGCGCCCCCCTGATCTTCGCCATCGCCGGTGTTGACCATCATCACCTTGTTCGTTCCGGGCAGGTACCACATGCGCGGCAGCGGCGCCGACTGCGAATCAACGATGATATTTGCCATGAACCGCTGCAGCTCATCGGCCATTGGAATCCCCATGCGATCGGGGTCGTACCACGTGACGCCGCCGGGGCGGGCGAACATGTCGTGCGGCCGGTACTGCGCGATGCCGTCCCCCTCGGTGTTTTGCCAGTCCGGATTTCCCTGCCGCGTGAGCACGACGCTCTTGGCGGGGTCGAAGGCGAAGGCAATGGCGCGGCCTTGCCCATAGTTGTTGAGCGTCACCGCCGGATTGGCTGTGGGAGTTAATGGGTTGGCGTACAGATAAGCCAAGCCTTGCGCTGTCGTCAGATTGTAGTTGGACGCGACTCCGTGGTACTGGAGCGCCCCTTCCGTGAAGCCGGCGCCGGGCGCCTGGTCGTGGTCAACGCCGAAATACTCCAAGGCGTGCTCGGGGCGATTGCCGGCGAATTGAATTCCGAAAACGTCCGACAACCCTTGATCGGGCCGTGCGGCGACCAGCACGCCGCCGTTTTGCACGTAGTTTCTTAACAGTTGCCGCTCGGAGCCCGTCAGGTCCATTTCGCCAAGCACCACGGTGCTATGGCTGGCCAGAAGCGCCGCGGCGTTTGGATCGGCCGACCAGGCGGAGCGATCGCGCTGGTCATATTCCAGCAGACCCTCGCCCTTGAGCATTTCGGTGAGATAGCCATTGAAGGGATTCGCGGACCCGGAATCGCTTAAGACCAGCAGCGGCGAGGCGGCGCGCGACGGCGCGTCGCTCGTTGCCACCAGTAGCGCCGCAAGAGCGAGCGAATGAATCGCGATAGACGCGTGGCGCTTGTTCACGGGGTCTCCCTCGGCTACGCGGTTGCCTGGCCTCTACAGCACGCCGTATTCGTCGAAGACTTCTCGCAGCGTGCGGCCTGCCAGCAGGTCGCGTCGCGTGAGATTTTCCTTGTGCAGTTTCTCGTCGGCGAGCCGCAGCGTTTCTTCCTCGACGTCTCGCGGCACGACGACCACGCCGTCAAAGTCGGCGAACACCAGTTCGCCCGGGCGAACCAGCACCTCGCCGCAGCGGACGGGCACGTCGTAGGCCATGACGCGGCCGCGGCCTTTGCTGTCGAGCGGGCGAATGCCGCCGTAGAACACGGGGTAGCCGATGTCCATGATTTGCAGGCAATCGCGAATGAGGCCGTCGCAGACGCACCCCGTCGATCCGTTTCGCTTAGCAAGCGTGCTCATCAACTCGCCCCAGGGCGCGTTGGTCCAGCTCGCGTCGCTGGAATGTATGGCGACGTCCCCGGGGCGAAGCGAATCCATCGCGTCGATTTCCAAGCCGTAGGGATCCTCCTCGACGACGTAGTCCACTTCCATCCAGCGAAAGGTTCGCGCACGCCCCACGATGACGCAGTTCTTCGAGTCCAAGGGGCGCAGGCGATGGTGCATCGCGCGATCGCGGCGGCCAAGCTCGTCGAGCACGTCGCACACGGCGGGGACGCGCAGGCGCTCGCGAATCCAAGCGAAACGGGCTGCGTCGTCGGCAGGAATCGGCATGAGGGGAACCAGGCTAGACTTGCGAATCTTTGGGGGCGTAGGCGATGCAATCGACTTCGTATTTCACGAGCGTGCCCAGGCAGCCGACCAGCGTGGTGCGCGCCGGATACGGCTCGCGAAAGAATTCGCGATAGATCCGGTTGTGCGCGTCCCAGTCCTCTTGCCGTTGCAGGTAACAGCGCACCTGGACGACGCGGGTGAAGTCCACGCCGGCCGCCTGCAAGACTCGGCCGATGTTTTGGTAGGTGCGGCGGGCTTCGTTTTCAAAGTCGTCGTGGATGATGGCGCCCGTTTCGTCGGCCGACGCCATGCCAGAGATGAAGATAAAATCTCCGGCGCGCACGCCGGCGGAAAACGGAAGCGTGCCGCGAACAACGCCGGGGCCGGTAATGGGTTCGATTTCATGCATGGCAGCGTTGACGAATTGCGGAAACTCGCGGCAATTCCTGTCGCCGAACTCATTTCCGGCGCCGCGGCTCCTCGTCGCCGTTTCTGGATGCGGAAGATTCCGAGCGGAACGCGGAGGACGCTTTGAGTGGATGATCCCCGGTAGCCGACGCGTCGTCTTCAAGATCGTCGGGCGTGATGGCCACGCCGCGACGGGCGGAAAGCTCGCACGCCGCCGTCACTTCGAGGGCCCGCAAGCCATCAATGCTAGTCGCGCAGGCGACGTGGCCCGTCTGGATCGCGGCGGCGAACGCTTCGTACTGTCGATCCCAGGAAGGCGTGAGAGGCGGCGCCACGAGCGGCTGCTCGACTCCGCCGACGTCGATGTGGCCGCGGCCGGTGCGGCAATCGAAGTCCAGCCGGCCTTCCGGCCCAACCACCGTGACCGTCGATGGCGGCAGCGTCGGCAGCAGCCAACCGATTTTCACGTTCAGGACCGAGTGATCGACGAATTCGATCGTGGCGTTCCATAGATTTGGCCCGGTGAAGGCCGGCGACGTCTGCTGAGCGCGGGCGCTCGCGCTCGTCCAAGGCAGCGGATGCCACAGGCTCACGTAGTCGATGACGTGCGAACCCTCGTGCGTCATCGCGGAACTGTTCTGGATGAAGGCGAGAATACGCGCGAGGTGCTCCTGGTCGGTTGGATCAAGGCGCTCGTCGTACACCTCGACGCTGATCGACAGCGGCGTGCCGAGCGATGGAATCGCCTGCCGGACGCGCTCGACCCACTGGCCGTAGCGCAGCACGAACCCGACTTGATAGACGCCGCCGAGTTCCGTGACGGCGCGCTGCAATCGACGACCCTCGGCAAGCGTCGCGGCCATTGGCTTTTCATCGAGAACGGCGAACTTCTTCTCCAGCGCCATGACCGCCACCTCGGGACTGACTTCCGGGGGAAGGGCGAGCACGACCGCATCCACCTTCTCCCGCGCGAAAAGCGTGCGCCAATCGGTGTACGTGGCGACCTCCGGCGCCTGGCGGCAGATGCTTGCGAGGCGCGCTGGATCGATGTCGCAAACCGCGGTCAGCTTAAACTGCGGATTGCGAAGGATGGCCGGGAGATGGCCATTCTGGGCGACTTCGCCGCATCCGACGAGGGCGAGGGAGATGGTCATCGGCTTCCCCCCTGTGCCCCGGCGCCGGGCCGCGGTCGCAATTCGCGGACTTGTTTGCCGTGCTCATTATCCCGATCGGCTTCCAGGCCTGGAGCGTCGGGCCACTGAGCGCGTAACAATTCCCGGATCGTGCGTAAGGTAATTTCGAGGATCGCCCGGCCCTTTTCTGGCGAGGCCAGCGAGGGTTTGCCCCACACGCCGCTCCGCGTGAATTTGTGAAACGGCACGGAGCGAGTAACCGGTCCGGGGGTCAGCAAATCGCCTCGGAACAACGGCGACGACGGCGGGGCGCCCTCATCGACAATCGCGCTGGCGTCCACGAGCTCGGGGCGGAAGACCATCATCAGGCTGGTTTCAAATTCACAGGCATGGCCCACCGCCGGATGCGATCCTTCGACGAGTGGGCGCAGCGGGTCGGCGGTCATCCGGAACCATGTCCCGAACATCACTTCCGCCTCCGGGCAGACTGTCGCTAATTGCTCAGTGATAACGCCGCCGATGGCGATATTGCCGCCGTGCGCATTCAACAGCAGGAAGTGGCGAAGTCCGTGCGTTGCCGCGGTGTTGATTACCTGGATCACGGCGTCCGCGAACGTGCGATGTTCAAGCGAAAGCGTGCCGGCGAAGGCCATGTGATGGGCGCTACAACCCGCCGGCAAGCCGGAGAGGACCAGCAGCTTGCCTCCACAGGCGGCGTCAAGCCGCTCGGCGAGGCCGTCGGCGATGAACTGGTCGGTTCCCACGGGCAAGTGAGGCCCGTGCTGTTCCGTCGCGCCGAGCGGGAGCACGCAGATCGTCTCTTTCGAGACGCTGCTCAGCTGCTTCGAGTTCCGCTCAGCCCACTTCATGGCGTTCCAGAATCCAAGGGAAGGTATCCGACAAACCCGACGATCTTCCAACGCCCGGCAACGCGATGCAGCCGGTAAACGCTTTGGGCCGCGATGCGATACGTTTCTCCGTCGTGGAGCGGTTCATCGGCGCGAAACTGCTTCCAGGCGATCGCGCGATCACCAGCAATTTCAATCTTCGCGAACTTCTGCATCCGCATCAGCAAATCGTAGTGCGAGACATTCTGGAACTGCAGGTTCAGAAACTGCCGCGCCATCTGCAGCCAATCGTCGCGGTAGGATTCGACGTTCGGGTACCGCAGGGTCCATTTCATGGGGTCGAACGAGCCGTGCGCGCTGAGCCCCTCGAATCTGTCGTGGGCAAAGTCGCCGTCGCACAGCGACCAGTCGGCGTCCGCGAACGAGCGTGAATCGCGCGCGATGAGCATTTCCCAAAACTCGTGCCGGTCCGCGTCCGGCGCCGGATGGTAGGGATTGCTGACGGGTTCAATAGCGTGGGTGATCATATGGCGGAGGTGATCGAAACGGAGTCGAGTTCCAGTGGAATCGCGGGGGCCTGATCGCGAGCCGTCGGAGAGGCGTCGGCCAGCGCCGCCGTCCGCGCGCTTTGCAACCAACTGCTAAAGAAGGCCACGCCGCTCACGAGCGCCACGGCGCCAAACGCCGCCGCGGCCTGCCAGCGCAGCACGACCGACATAAAGAAGGCGTAGGTGATCGAAAAGCAAAACACCACGCCGCAGGCCGAGGCGATGAGGTCCCACTGCAGCTCGCGGCGTTGTTGCGCCAGATCGATCAGCCCCGCCGCGGCCAGTGGCCGGCGAATGCTTCCCCACCATCCGTGCGGGCGAACCTTCAGATAAAACTGTCGTAGCGTCTCGGTCCGTTCAGCGGGCGTGGCGAGCGCGATCAGCACGCTTCCCACGAGGCCAATCCCGAGCAGCAAAAGTGTCGGCTGCCATGTCGGCCAGTCTTTGCCGCCGAGGCCGAACCAGACGATGCTCGACAGCGGAACTGAGATTACCAGGCCAAACAGTTCGCCCCACAGGTTGAACCGAGACCAATACCAGCGCAGCCAGGCCAAGGGCAGGGCAGGGGCGATCATCGCCGCGTTGATGAAAAACACCCAGGGACCGATGTCCTCGATGCACAACGCCAGCACCGTCGCGACGATCATCATCGAGATCATCACCGCTCGCGCGGCCACGATGTATTCGCGCTCGTTCGCCGCGGGACGCAGGTGGCGGCGGTAGAGATCGTTGACGACAAACGACGAGCCCCACTGCAACATGGTGCCCACCGTACACATATAGCCCGCCACGACGGCGGCGATCAGAATGCCGCCGAAACCGGGCAAGCGGCTGGCATACGAGATCACCATTTGCGACCAGACGGTGATTGAGCCGGCAGTCGAGCCATCTGGCAGCGCGATGAGGTCGTTCTTCCCCGGATGCGGTGAGGGATACAGCGCGATGGCCATCATGCCGAGCGGCAAGAGCGGAATCATCCGCACCACGAGTGTGAGGACGCAGTTGAGCATTTGACCGAGAACCGCGTGCCGCTCGTCCTTCGCGGCGAGACAGCGCTGCGCCGTCCAGCCTTCGCCAGCGCACGGGCTGCCCGCGAGGAACAGGCCGACAATGCACAACGCGACGAGCGTGAGCGGATCGACATAATGGTTCGCCCCGGAGGAGGGCGGAAGAACCTGCCAGAAGTCGGCGCCGCGTTGCGGCAAGGCGCGGTCCAGAATCTCCCGGTAGCTGCCAAAGTCCTGAACGCCGAAGAACCACACGGCAAGCGCCGCGGTGAAGA
>JAICUM010000046.1 GCA_025935855.1 Pirellulales bacterium
GGATGAACCGTTAGAGGTAAGGCTTTGCTCAAAACTATTGCCACGCCGCTGGTCGTCTGTTTGACCGTCGCGGTCGCCCAGGCCGCCGCGCCGCGCCTCGAAAACATCCAACCCCAAGGCGGCCAGCGCGGCAAAGAGGTGACCGTCACGTTCTTCGGCGGCCGCATCGCCCAGGAACCGCAGCAGGTCCTGTTCTATGAGCCGGGCATCACCGCCAAGTCGCTCGAGCGTGGCGCCGACGATCACCAGCTCAAAGCTATCCTGACCATCGCCCCCGATTGCGAAGCCGGCATTCACGGCGTGCGTGTCCGCACTGCCACAGGGCTTACCAACCTGCGCACGTTCCACGTCGGCACGCTGCCGGAGATTGAAGAAAAGGAACCGAACAACGCGTTTGAGAAACCGCAGCAGATCGAGCCTGGCTGCGTCGTGAACGGCGTCGTTACCAACGAAGACGTCGATTACTTCGTCGTCGAAGCCAAAGAAGGCGAACGGCTTTCCGTGGAAGTCGAAGGCCTCCGTCTCGGCCGCACGTTCTTCGATCCAGCGCTCACCGTCTTCGACGAAAAGCGGTTCGAAATGGCGGTGGCCGATGACTCGACGCTTTTGCAGCAGGACTGTTATGCGTCGCTGAAAGTTCCCAGGACCGGCAAGTACATCATCGAGCTGCGCGAAACGTCCTTTCAGGGGGACGGCAACTGCAGCTACCGTTTGCACGTCGGCAAGTTTCCGCGGCCGGCGGCTGCCTTCCCCGGCGGCGGCCCGCCGGGTAAGCCGCTCGAAGTCCGCTGGCTCGGCGACCCACTGGGCGAACGCGCCGAAACCGTGACGCTCCCCGAAAAGCCGGGCATCAATTACCGTCTCGCCGCGAAGGACGATTCGGGCGAAGCGCCCACCGGCGTTCCCATGCGCGTCGTGGATGTACAGAACGTCCTCGAAAAGGAGCCAAACAACAAACGCGAAGAAGCCACGAAGGGCGATCTGCCCGCCGCGTTCTGCGGCATCATCGGCGAGGCTGGCGATAGCGATCATTTTCGCTTCGCGGCCAAGAAAGGCGAAGTCTATGACTTCAGCGTCATCGCGCGCACGATTCGTTCGCGCCTCGACCCCGTGCTGTACATCCACAAAGCCGACGGCGCCGTCATCGCGTCGGCCGACGACAACGGCAGCAACCCCGATCCGTATCTCCGCTTCACGATTCCCGAAGACGGCGAGTACACCGCAGAAGTGTTCGACCACCTCCATTCCGGCGGGCCGACGTATCTCTATCGTTTGGAAGTCACCAAGCCGAGTCCCGCCGTCGATTTGGTCCTCGAAGAGCGCGTGCAGTATGAGGCGCTGGAAATGGCCGTGCCGCAAGGCAATCGCATGGCGTACATGGTCACGGCGAACCGCGCCGACGTCGGCGGCGAAATGAACGTCGGCTTTGGCGACCTGCCGGCCGGCGTCAGCGAAGAAAAGTTTCCGCTCGCCGCCGATTACAATCGCGTCCCCGTGCTACTGAAGGCGACGCCGGAGGCCGCTCTGACCGCGGTCCTGCCCACCGTCACCGCCGAGCTCGTCGATAAAGCGAAATCGACGCCGATTCTCAGCCGCTTCAAGCAGCAAACCTGGCTCATCCGCGGCTCGAACAACGTCCCCGTATGGAACCATTGGGCCGACCACGCCGCGCTGGCCGTCGTTCAGCCAATTCCCTATACGCTGAAAATCGTCGAGCCGAAGACGCCTCTCGTGCAAAGCGGTACGAAAGAATTGCACGTCGTCGCGGAGCGTAAACCGGGCTTCGACGGGCGCATCGCCATCCACATGCTGTATGACCCGCCGGGGCTGTCGTCGCATCAGGGCATCGGCATTGAGCCGGGGCACAGCGAAGCAGCCATCCCGCTTACCACCGCCGGGAACGCCTGGGCCCGCGATTGGAAGGTCATCGTCGTTGGCGAAGCGGATGTGAACGGCGCCATTCGCGCCGCGTCGGAGTTCGCCACGCTGAAGATCACGGCGCCCTACCTGGCGATGACGTTCCCGCCGGCCAACACCGAGCAAGGCAAGGACATTCCGTACAAAGTCGCCATCGAAACGAAGACGCCGTTCGAGGGAAGCGCGAAGGTCGAGCTCGTCGGCCTGCCGCCGGGCGTCACCAGCGCGCCGCAGCAAATCACCAAGGACTCGAAGGAAGTGGTCTTCCCGCTCACCGTGGCCAAGGACGCCCGCGTCGGCCATCACAAGCAACTGTACTGTCAGGTGACGATCACGGAAAAGGAAGAGCCGGTGCTGCATACCATCGGCCCCGGCGAGCTGCGCATCGAGGCGCCGCTCCCGCCGGCCCAAACCGCGCAGCAACCCGCCGCCCCAGGAGCCTCGTCATGAATAAAAGACTCCATCCTACGCTTCGCGGCTTAACGGCATTCCTGCCAGGCGTCGCACTCTTGCTGTTTGCCCATTCAGCCAGTGCCGCAACGTCATCGCCGCCGGACGCCAAAGCCGCCGCCGTCGGCGAGCTCGCCAGTCTCACGATCTATCCCCAGGACATCGCCCTGGACAACGCCGACGACTACCAGAACGTCATGGCCGTCGGCACGCGTCCCGACGGGCTGACGCTTGACCTCACCGATCAGGTCACGTGGACGATCGAAGGCGCCGCCAAGTTCGACGGCGGCAAGGTGCTGCCGCTGGCCGACGGGCAAACCGTGCTTAAGGCCAGCCTGGGCAATAACCACGCCGAGGCGCCGGTCAAAGTCGCGAACGTTTCGCAGCACCCGGCGATCAGCTTCCGGCAGGACGTGATGCCGATCTTCATGCGCGGCGGCTGCAACGCCGGTGGCTGCCACGGCTCGGCCCGCGGCAAAGACGGCTTCCGCTTGAGCCTGTTCGGCTTCGACCCGGCCGGCGATTACTACCGCCTCACGCGCGAGCAGGCCGTCCGCCGGCTGAATCTTGCGCTGCCCGACGACAGCCTGTTGCTCACCAAGATCACCGGCGCCGTCCCGCACACCGGCGGCAAGGTATTCGAAGCGAACAGCGTTTACGCGAACACGATCCGCCAGTGGATCGAAGGCGGCGCGACCAACGACGTCGCCACCGCGCCGGCATGTACGAAGGTCGAGCTTTTCCCGCCGCGCGCCGTGCTGGAAGGCAAAGGCGCCAAGCAGCGGTTTATCGCCGTCGCCCACTACGCCGACGGCCGCACCCGCGACATCTCGAACCTTGCCTTGTTCCTCACGAACAACGAATCCTCCGCCGCCATCGACGCCAATGGCCTGGTCACGGCCGACAAGCGCGGCGAAGCCTTCGTCATGGCCCGCTTCGACACCTACACCGTCGGCAGTCAGGTCCTCGTCCTGCCGAAGGGGCTCCAGTATCAGCCGACCGACGAAAAGCCGGCGAACTACATCGACGAGCTGGTGCTGGCGAAACTGCGCACGATGCGGATGAACCCCAGCCCGCTGTGCACTGATGAGGAATTCCTCCGCCGCATATACATCGACGTCGTGGGAAGCCTCCCCACACGCGATGAGCACGACAAGTTCATTGCCGACCCAAGCCCGACGAAGCGCGCCGCGAAGATCGACGAGCTCTTGGCCCGCAAGGAATTCGCCGAAATGTGGGCCATGAAGTGGTCGGAGCTGCTGATGGTCAAAACGGTCCCCAACCGCATCGAGTACAAGCCGATGTTCCTGTACTCGCAGTGGATCACGCAGCAGATCGCCGGCGGCGTGCCGCTGGACCAGATGGTTCGCAACCTGCTCGGCGCCAGCGGCGGCTCGTTCTCCAGCCCCGCGGTGAACTTTTATCAAATCGAAGACACGACGCAGAAAACCGCCGAGGACGTCGCCCAGATTTTCCTCGGTACGCGACTACAGTGCACGCAGTGCCACAACCACCCGTTCGACCGCTGGACGATGAACGATTACTACTCGTTCACCGCCTTCTTCGCCCAGATCGGCCGCAAGACGGGCGAGGACTATCGGGAAACCGTCGTCTTCGATTCCCGCGGCGGCGAGACAAAGCACCTCGTCGATGGCCGGGTAATGAAGCCGAAGTTCCTCGGCGGCGACGAGCCGGACACCAAGGGCAAGGATCGCCGCGTGGTGCTGGCCGAGTGGCTCACCTCGCCGCAGAACCCATACTTCGCGGTGAACGTCGCCAACCGCGTGTGGGCGCACTACATGGGCGCCGGCGTGATCGAGCCGGTGGATGACGTCCGCGTCAGCAATCCCGCGAGCAACCCTGAGCTGCACCAGAAGCTCGGCGCCAAGCTCGTGGAGTACAAGTACGATCTGAAGCAGCTCGTGCGCGACATCTGCAACAGCAACGCCTACCAGCGTTCCAGCCAGCCGAACGACACGAACAAGGAGGACACGCGCAACTTCGCCCACGCGAAGGTCCGCCGCATCCCGGCCGAAGTGCTGCTGGACTGCCTGTGCGAGGTGACCAACGCCCCCGAAAAATTCCCGGGGCTGCCGCTCGGCGCCCGTGCGGTGCAAATCGCCAACGGCGGCACCAGCACGTACTTCCTGACCACGTTCGGCCGCGCGAGCCGCGACACCGTGTGTGCGTGCGAGGCGAAAACCGAGCCGACGCTGTCGCAAGCCCTGCACATGCTGAACGGCTCTGCGGTGAACGACAAAATCCAGCAAGGCAAGCTGATCGAAACTATGATCGAAAGCGGCAAGAAGCCGCCCGAAATCGTGGACGAAATTTACCTCCGCAGCGTGGGCCGCCATCCGACCGAAGCCGAAGCGAAGAAATTCGCCGACCTGCTCGGCAAAAACGAAAAACCCCTCCCTGAACTGCAAGACGTCTTCTGGGCCGTGCTCAACTCCAGAGAGTTTTTGTTCAACCGCTGACCCTATATAGCTCGGCCATCCCGGCCGGGCGAAACTGAAAAGCACCAATTAATCGATAAGATAAAAACTCGCCGAGCCAGAATGGCTCGGCTATATGTGCCCACGCCATGAATTGCCGCCTCCTGATTCTCTGCTCACTCATTCCATTTACAGCAGCTACCAGGGTGCGCGCTGAAGACGCCCCCAAGAAAGTCACCTACCTCGACCACGTCCAACCCATCTTTCGCCAGCGCTGCTTCGCCTGCCACGGACCCGACACGAAGAAGAACGACCTCGGCCTCGACACCTACGCGGGCGCGATGAAAGGCGGCGCCAGCGGCGAAGTTCTCTCGGCCGGCGACCCCGATAGCTCGCATCTGTGGATGCTCGTAAACCACGAGATCGAACCCCATATGCCGCCGAAGGCGGACAAGCTGCCGCAAGCCGAGCTCGACGTGATTAAGGCCTGGATCGCCGGCGGCCTGTTGGAAAAAGGGGACTCGGTCGCGCGAAAGTCGAACAAGCCCGCCATGGCCGCGTTCAAAGCCTCGGCCGATAACAAGCCCGCCGGCGAACCGGCCATGCCGCGGGGCCTGCTGCGCGAGCCGGTGGTCCACGCCCCGCACAAAGGCGCCCCCACGTCGCTCGCCGCCAGCCCCTGGGCGCCGCTCGCCGCGATCGGCTCTGCCTACCAAATCTCACTCTACAACACCGACAGCGGCGAACTGCTCGGCATTTTGCCCTTCGTCGAAGGTACGCCGTACGCCCTGCAGTTCAGCCGCGACGGCAGCCTGCTAATGGCCGGCGGCGGCCAGGGCGCCGCCAAGGGCGTCGTTGCGCTGTTCGACGTGAAGACCGGCAATCGTCTTGCGTCGGTCGGCGATGAGCTCGACGCGGTACTAGCCGCCGATCTACGTGCTGATCACGCGATGGTCGCGCTCGGCGGCCCACGCAAAGTGGTGCGCGCCTACCGCGTCGCAGACGGCAAGCTCGCCTACGAAATCACCAAGCACACCGACTGGATCACCGCCATCGAGTTCAGCCCTGACGGCAAGCTGCTCGCCACCGCCGATCGCAGCGGCGGCCTGCTGCTGTGGGACGCGGAAACCGGCCGCGAGCGCGGCGACCTGCGCGGCCACACCGAGCAGATCACCTCCCTCTCCTGGCGCGGCGACAGCACGGTGCTCGCCTCCACGAGCGAGGACGACACGCTTCGGCTGTGGAAAGCCGCCGATGGTTCGCAGATCAAAAGCTGGAACGTCCATGTTCCTGGCTCATCCTCGGTGCAATTCTCGCGCGACGGCACGCTCGTCTCCGCGGGCCGCGACGCGAAGATCAAGCTGTGGAAAGGCGACGGGGCCGCCATTCGCGAAGTCGGCGCGCTGGAAGACATGGCCCTCGCCGCGCGTTTCACGCACGACGGCAAACGGATCGTCGCCTGCGATTGGAAGGGGAACGTCCGCCTGTTCGACGCGGAAGCGGCGAAGGTAGTCGCCACGCTCGATCCGAATCCGCCCACGATCGAAGCCCGGCTCGCCGTGACGGAAAAGGAAGTAAGCGACACGCGCGTCGCCTCGCAGCAAGCGGCGCAGGAGCTTGCCGCGGCGCAGGCGCAAGTCGGCGCGGCCGAAGCGGCGCTGGCTCAGGCCCGGGCAAATGCGGAGGCCAAAGCGAAGACGCAAAGCGAGACCGCGGCCAAACTCGGCTCTCTGGAGCAAAAGCTGGCAGCCGTCGCCGCCGAGAAAGCCGCTTTCCTGAAGGTCGCCGGCGAGATTGTCCAGCAGATGACCACCGTGAAGACCGAGCTGCAAACAGCCGAAGTTGCCGCCGCTTCTACCAAAACGCAGCGCGACGAAACCGCCGCCGTCCTCGCCAAGCAGCAAGCCGCGGTGAACGACATCGCCGCGCAGCTCGCGAAGCTGCAGGAATCGCTCAAGCAATCTCAAGACGCGCTCGCCAAAATGAACGCCGCCCGCGCCGCCAAGGACAAGGAAGCTGCCGGCGCCGAATCGAAAGTCGGCGAGCTGCAAGGTAAAATCGAAGAGCTCCAGCGCCGAGAGGCGGAGCTGGAAACCATCCGCAAACTCCGCGAACGCTTCGCGATCAAGAAGTAAATTACTCCGCGCTCCTCCTCATGCTGAACCTCGTCCTCATCGCTTGCGTCTTCGCTTCGCTTCTCACCACACACCTTTCCGTTGCCTTCACCTCCGAAGCCTGGCAAGCCGGCGTCGCGAAAACCGTTATCACGCCCGACGGCCCCATTCGCCTTTCCGGCTACGGCGGACGCGACAAGCTCTCGCAAGGCAAGCTCACCGACCTGTTCGCCAAAGCGCTCGCCCTTGAAGACGCCAAGGGTAATCGCGGCCTCATCATCACGCTCGACCTCGTGGGAATCGACCGCGAGCTCTCGAAAAAAATCTGCGCGAAGCTCGCCGAGAAGCATAAGCTGCCGCGGTCGGCCATCACGATCCTCTGCTCCCACACGCACACCGGCCCGGTGGTCGGCGCCAACCTCATCGACATCCCGGCGAACATCACGCCGGACGAGCAAAAGACGATCGACGCCTACGCCGCGAATCTCGTCGAGCGCATTCAGTCGATCGCCAAAAACGCGTTCGACAGCCTCGAACCGGCCGAGCTGCGCACCGGCGTCGGCTACGCCACGTTCGCGGTGAACCGCCGCAACAACGTCGAGAAAGACGTCCCCGCTCTCCGCGAGCGCGGCCGGCTCATCGGCCCTGTCGATCACGATGTGCCGGTCATCGCCGTTCGTTCGCTTGACGGCAAGCTGAAAGCTGTCGTCTGCGGCTATGCCTGCCACGCCACGGTGCTGAGCGACTACGCCATCTCCGGCGACTTCCCCGCCTTCGCGCAGCAGGCGCTCGAAGCCCGCCACCCGGAGGCAATCGCCCTCTACTGGGACGGCTGCGGCGGCGATCAAAACCCGCTCCCCCGCCGCAGCGCCACGCTGGCCAAGCACTACGGCGAAGAGCTGGCCGACGCCGTGGACGCGGTGCTCCGCGCGCCGATGCCGCTGGTGAAGCCGACGCTCAGAACCTCCTACGCCGAGATCGACCTACCCTTCGCGAAGCCGCTCTCTCGCGATGAGCTCGAAGCGCAAGCCAAAGGCGCGGACACCGCCGCCCGCCGCGCCCGGCATCTGCTGAAGGCCCTCGACCGCGACGGCAAATTCCCCGCCGCGTATCCGTATCCCGTCCAAGTCTGGCGGCTCGGCGACGACCTCGACTGGATCATCCTCGGCGGCGAAGTGGTCGTCGATTACTCCCTCCGCCTGAAGCACGAGCACGGCTGGAAGCGCACCTGGGTCGCCTCCTACGCTAACGACGTGATGAATTACATCCCCTCACGCCGCGTGCTCCTCGAAGGCGGCTACGAAGGCGGCGGCGCCACTATTCCTTACGGACTCCCGGCGCCATGGACCGAAGAAGTCGAAGACCGCATCATCGCGGAAGTGCATCGTCAGCTTGACTCGACCAAGTGAACGAGCTATCGTAGACGGCGAGTTGTTATAAAGCCTTGCGGCTCTTCCTGTTGCATCAAGCGTTTATACTTTTCGCCTCTGAGAGCTGAACGTCGCTTACAATGGCTTCGGCCTACGAGTCGAAAGCAACGTTCAGTTCTCAGCCGACTCGGGTTATTTCCGCAAGTTCGCACGCTCCCGCGGCGCTCGGTTCACGTCGTCGCTTTTTATAAAAGTTGGGCAGATGATTGGCCCACAGTCGCGCTTTCGTGCCCCGCGCGAAAGGCCTTACGGAACAGACGGAAGAACTGTCATGTCGAAGTCATGGACCGTTAAGAACCTGTTAAAGTCCAACCGCAAGTCCCGCAGCCCGTTCCAGCGCCGACTGGCCGTCGAAGGACTGGAGCCGCGGCTGGTCCTCACCTGGGCGGCCATCCCGCCAGCGCAGGTCACGCTGCCCGCCATTGCGATCTCCGTAACGCTGGACTCGCAGGGCGACGCCACGGGCGCCGGTTCCGTGGTCTCGAATGAAGTCGATTACTTCAAGTTCACCGCGAACGCGACCGGCGCGTATGAAATTTCGACCGCCACGCCCAAGAGCAGTTTGGACACGATGTTGGGCGTCTTTTCGTCCACGGGACAACGTCTCTCCTACAACGACGACATCCAATACGCCGTCAACACCGACAGCGACCTGACAGTCAATCTCGCGGCCGGCGCCACTTATTACATCGGCATCACGAACTACTCGATTCTTTCCCGCGGCGCCTACGACTGGTCCATCGACGGCCCCAGTGGAACCACCACGCCCGGCGCCGACGATTCCTACGAAGAGAACGACGTGCAGACGGCCGCCGCCGATCTCGGCTCGCTGACGGCCGCCAAGACGGTCACCGGGCTGGTGATGGCGGACGGCGCCGACTGGTTCCGCTTCAGCACCACGCTGACCGGCGGCTCGACGAACAAGGTTTCCATCGCGTTCCAAAACGGCCAGGGCGATCTGCAGTTGCAATTGTACAACGCCGCTGGGACGCTGATCGGCACGTCCCAGGGAACAGGCGACGGCGAGTCGGTCTCACTGAGCGGCCGCGCCGCCGGCACGTACTTCGTCCGCGTCTTTGGCGCCGACAATCCGAGTTACTCGTTGACGGTGGCGCCCCCGATTCCGATTACGCCGCCGGCCGCCGGCTTCCAGATCACGTTGAACATGACCGGCCTGACGACGAGCCAGCAAGCGATCTTCCAGCAGGCGGCCGCGCGATGGTCGGAGGTGATCACCGGCGATCTGCCGAACGCCACTTATCACGGCATGACCGTGGACGACGTCCTGATCGACGCCAGCGGCGCCAACATCGACGGCGTCAACGGCATTCTCGGCCAGGCTGCTCCCGACGCGTTCCGTTCCGGCAGCAATTTGCCTTATCACGGTTTCATGCAATTCGATAACGCCGACATGGCGAGCATGCAGGCGTCCGGCCTATTGTTCAGCGTCATCCTGCATGAAATGGGACACGTGCTGGGCATCGGCACGCTTTGGCAGCGCTTGGGTCTGCTCTCCGGCGCCAGCACGAGCAATCCCATCTTCACCGGCGCCAACGCGACCGCCGCTTACAATGCGCTCGCTCACACGAATGCTCCCGGCGTTCCCGTTGAAAACAGCGGCGGCCCTGGCACCAGGCTCGCTCACTGGCGAGAGACGACATTCGATAATGAGCTGATGACCGGCTACGCGGCCCCTGGCGCGAACCCCCTCTCCGCGATGACCATCGCCTCGTTGGCCGACATTGGATACACGGTGAACATGGCGGCGGCGGATCACTATTCGCTGCCCAGCAATGTTACGGCCGATTCGCAAGCCGCCGCAGGCGCGTCGACATCTCCGTCCAGCGCCGCACCGTCGAGGCCGACTACCCGCGTCGCTCCTCGCGATGCGTTCCTGACCGACTACCAGCCCACGGACACGCCCGTCATTCCCGCCACCGACGGAAAAACAGCCGGCGGAACCATCGGTTCGACGACAGGCTCCGGCTCGAACAACGCCATTGACCAGGCGTTGTCAACCTGGGCCGCCTGCGCGGCTGACCTCTCCTTTGCATAGACCGTGCTGGGAGGGCGCGAGTGTAACCATCTCGCTCCGCGAGATGGTTACACTCGCGTAGCTAGGGGTCTGCACTTGGTAGGAGTCTCGCCTCCCGATGACTTCTCTCTCCCGATTACTTCTCTCTTTCAATCACCAACACCCAATCGTCTCCTTCCGTCCTCGCCGGCTTCTTAGCCATCCAGCTTCCTTTCGCATCCGCCGTTACGGCGCCTAACGCCATCATCCGCCCGCTCGCCGGATCCATCACGCGGCCAACGTACTTCACGCCACTTTCAAGCGCCCGCACGTCCACGGCGCGCGACACCGGCGCGTAAATCACCCGCGCCTCGCCCGGGATGCCGACCGCATACGGACCATACGCGCCCGCCGATTCGAACTGGCCCCACGGCGTGCCGCCGTAGACGACGAGCTCTTTGGCCGAAGTCCAGTTGCCGTCATTGAACTCCGCCGTCGTCCACGTGCCGTCCGTGCCGCTCAACTCCCTCGCAGTTTTCCACGATTTGTCTGAAGCGATCTCCGTCCGCTTGCCGGCGAATTGAATGTGCAGCTTCGCAATCAGCCCCGCTGGATTGGCCGCCACGGGCGCCGGTAGGTTCTCCGCTTCAATAGCGATCACATTCGCGCCGGGTTTCAAAAGCCCCGCCACGTCCAAACGCTGCGGCGATTGCCAGCCCGTGTGCTCGCCCACGCGCTGGCCGTTCACGAAAGCCACAAAGCGATCATCGGCTGAAACGTGCAGCTCCGCGCTTACTGCCTTCGCTTCGACCGGCAACTCAAAATGCTTGCGGAAATATCGCTTTGCCACCGGCGCGCTCGTCGCTGGCTCGCCCTCGGGGAACCAAATCCAATGCGCCCCGCCGAAATCAACTTTGCTCTCGTCCCCCGCATACGCCGCCCACTCCGGGTGCGGCGTGAACTTCCACCACTGGAACCGCTCAAACAGCTTCTTTCCCAAGCCCACCTGCCGTGACCCCGGCAGATTCATTGCTTCGTTCCACGGAATCTTCCCGTAGCCCACGCCGCTGGTGCTGTACGGCGAAGGACCGTGCGGTTGCCCTTCCCGGTTGCACTGCCAAATGCCGTTGGCGCCGTAGGTGTGCCCCGCGGCGCCATTGGTCAGGCACAGCCAGAACATCTGCCGCGTCCACTCCGTGGGCAGCGAGTCGTTTAGCATCTCGTACGCCGCCTCGCCGTCGATCACCGGCATCACCGGCTTGTCGGCGTACGATTCGCGCACCGTGCGCACCGTCGGCTCGACCGCGTTCTGCTGGCCGTGCGGCGTTTGCAGCATGTCGAAATCGAGGAGCGTCTCGTCGTCCGTGGCATTCCGAGCAGAAAGACGACCAATCCCCGTTGGATGGATCGTCAGTGGACGGCGGAACGGATCGGTCTTGCGGATGTACCGCATCACCTCGGTCCAATCTTTCACCTGCTGCCGGTCGTCGTACGGAAATCCCTTTGCCAGGTAATAGGGCAGATTCGCCTCGCCCGCCGCGCACCACACCACCGGCATCGCACCGTACCGTGCGATCAAATATCGCCAGTGCTGCTCCATCTTCTCGACGCCCATCCACGGCATGAAGTACCCCCACGCCCCCACGATGCACGGCGTGAAGCCTTGCTCGACTAAATACTTCAGCCGCGCATCCGCCGCGTCGAAATACTCCGGCCGAATCCGCGAGTACTCCTTCTCCCACGGAAAGCCGGCTTCGTTTGCCCCGCGCGGATCGAACGGCGGCATGTCCGGGTACAAGCCCGCGACAAGCTGAATGACGTTGAAGCCCTTAGCCTTTCGATCCGCCGAAAGCTGCTTCACCTCGTCCGGCCAGTGCAGCCGATGACACAGCCCCATCCACCACGTATCGCCGAGCCAAAAGAACGGCGTGCCGTCCGCGTGCTCAAAGTGCCGCCGGTCCGCCGCCACGCGCACCGGCCCATGCTTGTAGAGCGGATTGTCGCCCGTGTACGGCGTGACCTCGATGGCGCCGGCGATGTGATCCAGCCCCGCGTCGTCGTGGTTCGAGCACTCAGTGCGAAAATGATGCTCGCCGACAACCGGCGACGCATACCGCGCCTTCCAGCTCTTGCCGCCAGCCCAAAACGCCGGGACGCGAAACTCTTTGCCCTGCGGGTCCGTGAAGACGACGTCCAGCGTCACCTCGTTAAATGGATCGCGGTACTCCGCGCTCGATGTACATGGAATCTCAACGGCAACATTAGCGTGAGTCGTCACGCCTGTTCGCGCTTCCACAGCTACCGTCCAGCAAATGGCGCCGAGCGCCGCAAGAATTCCGCTGATGATCAAGTCGCGATGCAATGTTGCGGCCTCCGTGAGTTGAGCCAGTAGCCAACGCGGATTATAAACAAAACACCGTCTACTTTCTCTTGTCGACTCGCCGCGCCAATTCCCATGCCGTCCGCAACCACGCCCATTTCTGCCCGCGGTAAATGGATGGCCCTTATCGCCGCGCTGCTCGGCTGGATGTTCGATGGCTTCGAAATGGGCATGTTCCCGCTCGTCGGCCCGAACGCCCTGAAGGAATTGCTTGCCGCGCAGATGAAGGCGGACCCCACGGTGTACGACCACTGGTTCGGCGTGATCATGTCCACGTTCCTCGTCGGAGCCGCGACCGGCGGCGTCCTCTTCGGCTGGCTTGGCGACAAGCTCGGCCGCGTCCGCGCCATGTCCGTCAGCATTTTCACCTACGCCATCTTCACCGGCCTCTGCGGTTTCGCGAATCAAGCCCACCACCTGGCCATCCTGCGCTTCATCGCCTCGCTCGGCATGGGCGGCGAATGGGCCCTCGGCGTCGCGCTGATCATCGAAGTCTGGCCCGAAAACTCACGCGCCTTCCTCGCCGGCCTGATGGGCGCCGCCTCGAACGTCGGCTTCATGCTCGTCGCCATGATCAGCCTCGGCATGGTCAGCTTCTTGCACGGCGCCGAGAACTTACTCCTCGGCGTTGGCATCGCGCCCGACATCGTCGCCAGGCTTCTCGCCGGTGACGGCTGGCGGCTGATGATGATCCTCGGCGCTGCGCCGGCGCTGCTCGTGTTCTTAGTGCTGTGGCTGGTGCCCGAGTCGCACAAGTGGATGGCCCAACAGCAAGAAGGCGGCGCCTCGCACTGGGCGACGCGCGATCTGCTCGGCGTCCTCGCCGGCGCCCTCGGAGCCCTGGGCGTCATCGCCCTTTGGTCGCCTTGGTTCGAGCAGCTCGCCGGCGTTCCCAACGACGGCGGCGTCGGCGTCCATCTGGCGGGCGGCATGCACGCCGTACGCATCGTGCTGACCGTCGCCGGCTTACTCGCCGCGCTAGCTGGCTTTCTGTTCCCCGTCATGCAATACCTGCGGCGCGCTCAGGAAGCCGGCCAGCTTCTGCCTGGCGAGCGCGTCGTCTTCCTGCGCCGTATGATGCTCGGCGCCGCCCTCTCCGCGGTCGCCTTGCTTGGCACGTGGGGCTCGCTGCAATGGGCGCCGAAGTGGGCCATCGCCCTGTCGAATTTGCTCCCCAAAGACGGCGGTCCGTACTACGCGAAGGACTATACGCAGATCGCCTCCGGCGCCGGCGCCATCTTCGGCACGATCATCGCCGCGCTCGTCGCCGGTTGGCTGGGCCGCCGCATCACCTACGCCGCCCTCTGCCTCGGCTCGTTCATCACCCTCACCTACATGTACCTGGGCAACGACGCCTACGGCCCGAAGCTGCTCGCCTCGGTGTTCGTCGCCGGCGGCGTCACCGCGGCGTTCTACGGCTTGTTTCCGCTGTATTTTCCGGAGCTGTTTCCCACGCGCATTCGCGCCACCGCACAGGGCTTCGCCTACAACTTCGGCCGCGTGCTGGCCGCCATCGGCGGATTGCAGACGGCGACGCTCACGGCGTATTTTTCGCAAGGCGTCCCGGCAGACAAAATCGAAACGCAAGCCTTCCCCATCGCCGGCGCCACCCTCGCCGGCATCTACCTCATCGGCCTGGTGATCATCTGGTTCTGCCCCGAAACCAAGGGCCACCCCCTCCCCGACTAACCGGGAGGGCGAAGCTCCTGCTGAGCCGGCGCCTGGTACACGTTTCATGGCTCAGCAGGAGCTTCGCCCTCCCAAATGGCGACCAAACCCCTTGCTAGCGTCCCACTCTGACGACACTCGCGCCTCAAACCGCATCGACTTCTCCGGCAAAACTCGTTTTGCTGTTGCCGCCAAACCGCCGCGTCGATACAGATTGCGTCGAGCTGCGCTCGCATAGACACGCTTGCCGCGCAAGTGTAGCCATCTCGCTCCGCGAGATGGTCGCCTCTCGCTCCGGCGAGAGGCCTACACTTGATCGCCGCGCAGATTTTGAGAACAGGAAACCCGCTTTCATGTCCATCACCTCCCGCCGCGCTTCCATCATCACCCTGCTCGCGATCACTGTCGTCGGGCTCGCGCAACCCGCCGACGCCCAGTACTACTACCAGGCCCCGCCCAGCGCCTACCAGAACGACACCCTCGGCGGCACGCTCGTCGGCGGCGGGCTCGGCGCCGTGACCGGCGCGATCATCGGCGGCCGCAAGCACGGCGGTCAGGACGCCCTCATCGGCGCCGGCGTCGGCGCCATCACCGGCGGTCTGCTCGGCAAGTCCAAGGACAATGCCGACGCCCGCGCCGTCGCCGCCGGCAACGCCGTGGCAATGAACGCCAACGCCCAGATCGCCGCCCAGGCCGTCACCTCGACCGACCTCATCCAGATGACCCGCGCCGGCCTGAGCGAAGACCTCATCATCAGCACGATGCAAAGCCGCGGCACGCGACTGGAC
>JAICUM010000220.1 GCA_025935855.1 Pirellulales bacterium
GCTATTCGGGCAGATCATTCCGATGACCGCGACGGAGCGGAAGACGCTGCTGGCGGCGGGCGCCGCGGCGGGCATGACGGCGACGTTCGGCAGCCCCGTTGCCGCGGTGTTGTTGGCAATTGAACTATTGCTGTTCGAGTACCGGCCTCGGTCGATCATCCCCGTGGCGTTGGCGTCGGTCATGGCCGATGGCGTGCGGATGATGTTCGTCGGCATGGGGCCGATGTTCGCGATGTCGGACTTAGCGCAGCCGACCGGCGCCGCGCTGGCCACCTACATTGTGCTCGGCGGCGTGATGGGACTGGTGGCGTCGGTGGTGACTCGGCTGGTTTATGCCATCGAGGACGGATTCGAACTGCTGCCAGTACACTGGATGTGGTGGCCGGCGATTGGCGCGGTTGCCGTCGGGGTGATGGGATACCTCTCGCCGGACACGCTGGGCGTCGGCTATCGAAACATCACGGGCGTGTTGTCAGGTCATCTTGCGGCGAGCGCGATGCTCGTGCTGGCGGTGGCCAAGTTTATTTCGTGGTCGATCTCGCTCGGCAGCGGCACGTCTGGCGGCACGATGGCTCCGCTGTTCACGATCGGCGGAGCGCTGGGCGGAGCGGCGGGCGCCGCACTCGTGGCGGCGGCGCCGGCGCTGGGCGTCGACGTGCGGATTGCGGCGCTGGTGGGAATGGCGGCCATGTTCGCGGGGGCCTCGCGAGCCATGCTCGCGTGTGCAGTGTTCGCGTTCGAGACGACGCTGCAGCCGGTGGGACTCTTGCCGCTGTTGGGCGGCTGCGCCGCGGCCTATTTGACGTCGAGCTTGCTCTCAAAGAATTCCCTGATGACCGAAAAGATCGAGCGGCGCGGCATCCGGGCGCCGGCCGAGTATACCGCTGACGTGCTCGACCAGGTGCTGATCAGAACCGTGGCGTCGAAGCACGCCGTTTCGCTGCGGGCGGAAGACACGGTCGGGAAGGTCCGAGCGTGGTTGGCCTCGGGCGCCGAGGGCGCTTCGCACCAAGGCTTCCCCGTGCTGGACGACCGCCAGGTGTTGGTGGGCGTGCTGACGCGGAAGGATTTGCTGGACCCTTCGGCGAATGAAAACTTGCCGCTAGCCGAGGTGATTAAACGCTCGCCCAAGTTCGTGTATGAGGACCTCACGGTGCGGCAGGCGGCGCACCACATGGCCAATCACCAGGTCGGCCGGCTGCCCGTCGTTCGCCGCGCCCCCAAAGGGGGGAAGCCTGAAGTGGTCGGCATGATCACGCGGAGCGATATTCTCTCGGTGTTTCAGCGGCACGTGCAAGAGGCCCAACGGCAGCAGCCCACCATTCGATGGCGTGGATTGGCCGCGCGTCGAAACGGTTCGGTGGAGGCTTAATGGTCGGGCGTTTGTGAAGTTGGCACGCCGATTGCTACCTCCTATCGGTGTGAAGCGTCCCACGTCGGGCGCTTCGATAAACGAAACACCGCTACGCGAGGCCTATTATGCTCCACTACGCTTTAGTCTTTCTGATTTTGGCAATTGTCGCCGGCTTCCTAGGATTTGGCGTCGTTTCAGGCACCGCCGCCAATATCGCTTGGATTTTGTGCGTCGTGTTTATTGTGCTGTTCTTGATCGGCCTGGTGACTGGCCGTCGGCCGCCCGTCACTTGATATGTGATACGGAGTACCGCGGCAACAAATTGTTGATCATTTGAGCGGCAGTCCTGAGCTTTCAGGGCTGCCGCGTTTTTAGCGCTTCAGCGATCGCGGCGCGGAAGCTTTCGAGCGTAGCCGGCTTGACAATGCGAGTGACGACCGGCTCGTGCTCGATGACGACTTCCTTGACGTCGGGATGACCAGAGACGAGGACAACCGGAATGCCTCGTTCGGCAATTTCTTCGGCCGCAGTCAGGCCGTCCATGACGGGCATTTCGAGATCAACAATGGCGACATCCACCTCTTGAGAGGAACAGGCCTGGATCAGTTGTGCTCCGTCGGCCGCCGCGCAAACAACCTGATGGCCTAAGAGCTCAAGCAATTGCACGAACACCTGACGCAGATCGTCCTCGTCCTCGGCGAGCGCGATGCGGACCGGGGCCTGTGTTTGTTCCGCCATGCACCTCTTCCCCGTCATCAGTGCTGTAACACTCGGATTGACCAGAAATGTAAAAGCCGGCCGAATACGAACGGAAGCATTCTATGTGCCGGGCGGATGACCTTTGGAAAACCAGCTTACTTAGCGTTCACCTTGCCGCAAGTGCATTCAAGATAATGTAATGTGTCGAGGACACGCGCGCGTTGCGGCGAAGTGGCGAAGGCCAGTTAAAAACTGTTACGGCGCCTGGCGGGTAAACCAGTTGAGCGGGAGAGTTGCCAGCTTTGTTGTTGATAGACCGTTTCGTACCGTGTCGCGGCCGGCGCAATATGCCAGCAGCACCTGGTCGCCGGTGAATTCAATCGCCGTGTAACAGTAAATGCCGCGCGGGTCGTCTTCGAGGTTCTTCACGTTGGTCCAGGTTTGGGCGTCGTCGTGCGAAATGGCCGAGGTGAGCGGAGTGCGGCGATACGCGTGCGTGTCGTTGTTGTTCCAGATGGCCAAGAGATCCTTCGTGCCTGGGATGCGCTTAATTGACGCCGGCGCCAGTGGCGACTGGAGCGTGCCGGCGGCGGGCTGCGTCCACGTTTCGCCCTGGTCGCTGGAGTAAGCGAAGAACTGGGCGCCGGCGTCGGTCCGGCAGAACATGAGCAGCCGGCCGTCGGACAGCTCGACGACGCCGGGCTCTTGGAGTCCGGTCTTAATGGCGCGGCTGACGCGGGCCATTCCGCGTCCGCGACGCCAATGGAGGCCGTTGTCGTCGGAGAGGTAGCACACCGCTTCAGCGTACGGCGACGACTTTTCCGGCGTGTTGTCGACGTGTTGTGCGCAAGGGACGATGATGCGGCCCGAGGGAAGCTGAACGACGCGGTCGTTGTTGACGATGTAGTAGCCGCGTTCTTTTTCAGGAACGATGTCGATGGGCGGCGACCAGGTTCTGGCTTCGTCGGTCGAGAGGCGCAGCACGGGCACGCAGTCGTATTTCGAGTGTTTGCGGAGGTAAATCAGGGCGATGTCGCCGCTGGCCAGCCTCAATAGCGACACGGACATGATGTTCTTTTTGCCTTCGTTGGCGACGACCTGTTCGCTGGAGCCGCTCCACGTGGCGCCGCCATCCTTGGAAAGGCGCGACGCCAGGTAGGCCGGAGCCTCGTCTTCGCCTTTGCCTCCGTAGTGATGCGTGTAGATGAACAGGAGGCGGCCGCCCTTGAGCTGGATGAAGTCGCCCTCGCTGTTGCGGGGGTTGTGCGCGCTGGGCGCGAGAATCTTGGCGGCGGGGATCGAGTGATGAGGAGAATCGTCGCCGAGTGCGTGTGCCGCAATGAACGAGATGGATGCGAGACACAGCAGGCTTGAACGTGAGGGGAACTTCATGGAAGCGAAGATGAAAGCAGGTGGTGAGGTTTGACAGTAATGCGCAATGAAAAAGCCTCGGGCGAATCATGATGACTCACCCGAGGCTTAACAGCTTAACAACAACACGGCTATGCCGCTGCGCGTCGGCGCTTCATGTTGACCAGCGCGATCAGCCCCATGCTGGCCAACCCGGCGGCTGCCGGTTCGGGGACTTGCTTCACCTGAAAGCTGAAGTCATCGAAGAAATTCTTGCCGCCGATGCCGCCGGTGACCTGGTCGCTGAGATACCAGCGAAGGTGCGTCAAGTCGGTCATCGGCGCTCCGAGCGGCGTGCCGGTTGGGGCGAGCGTCAGCGTGCTGCTGGTGGAAAAGTCGAAGTACTTAATATCGAAAGTGTTGTTGTTCAAGTTGATATCGACGGTAAAGCCGTCGTAGTTCGACGAGTCTGCGATGGTGGACGTGTAGTTCCACGCGCCGGAGCTCCCCGGCCGCCAGTAGACCGTGTTGTCCATGGCGTAGCCAAGCTGCAGGCCGGTCGCGCCTGCGCTATCGCGGAACGACATGATGAACTTTTGCGGCGACGGCGTCCCTGGCTGCGACGGCATGGAAGGGTTCGGACAAAAGTAAAAACCCGTCGTCACCGTGCCGCTGGTGACTGAAGCCGGCGTCGTGCCGCCGAAGTCGAACGAATCGAGCGTGTAATCGTATTCCATCGGGCCGGCGCTGCCGAAGGTTTCGTTCCGCAGAGCGAGGCAGGTGCCGGTCCGGCCCATAAAGTGATTGCCAACGGTATAGATGGGCACGCCGGCGGTCGCGGGGAAGGGCGGATAGGGCGGGGCGCCGCTGACGTAGGTATTGCGGGTAGAGGTATCCGGAAAAAACGCGCCGGGGCTGGTGAGCAAGTGCCAGAGGTTGCCTGGATCGTTGAACGGCTTGGGCACAGGTCCGCCGCCGCCGGCGTTGGCGCCCCACTGGCCGGCGTTGTAGTACGTGACATCAATGAAATCGGACGGTGGTGAGCTGGGAATTTGGTTGATGGTGTAGCCGTCGGCGGGTTCAAAGCTGCCGAGATACGCTTCGGCGCGGCCTGCGGCGAAGGCAAGAACAAGGGCTGCGAAGAGGGAGACAGATTTGGTCATGGGTGCTCTCAAGGTGTTTTGGATGCGGATTGACTGAGAATCATTCGGGCTTGGATCAACCGCTGTCAAAAAGCTAACGGCGCCGACGTCGCGAGGCGGCGAACGTCATGGCGAACGCGGCCGCCGACAGGAGGCAGGTCGTCGGCTCGGGCACGGTCGTGAACAACTGGAACGCCAGGTCTTTAGACATCTGGCCGATCGCGTTCGGCCCGTCGATGCCGCCGCCCAGGTAATGCGTCGGCTGATAGCCAGTTTGCACCACCTGCGGCGCGCCGTTGGGCGTGTTGAGATCGATCAGCGTCTGGCCGGTGACCGCGTCGTCTTGGAAGTGCCACACCGAAATGCCGCCTGGCGCCGGTCCCAGCAGGCCTTGGACGAACTCGCCGGGCGACACGGCCGGCGGCGTCGAGGCGAGCGGATCCATGACGGTGTAATCGCGATCGTGCCAACCCCACCGCGGCACGAACGCTGGTGGATTGAGGGGATTAAACGCGACGCCGGCCGGCGCATCGACCAACGCGACGATCTTCAGCCAGTACACGGTGTCGGGCTTCTGAAAGAATGACTGGCCGAGGTTGAGCTCGGCGTTGTACTCGTACAGGTGCTCGTTGAGCGGCGCTCCGCCGGGGCTGATCGGTTTTTCAGTGAACGTGCCCGATGCCACGGAAATCGGTCCGCGTTTGACGACCTGGTTCAAGAGCGGCGTGCCGGGGTGGCTGAATGGATTGGCGCTCGTTTGCGGAACGTCGCTTTCGATGGAAATAAGGAACTTGTTGATCGGCAGGTTTGGGTTAATGCCGTTGTCGAGGTACGATCCCCACCATTTGATGTGAACGATGGGGCTGGAGAACTTGTCGGCAAAATCGTCCGCCATGAACGTGCCGCGATACGGCGAGGGCGTGCCGACCGTTGTCGGGAAGCTGTAGGCGGTGCTCAGCTCGTCGTGACCGTAGAAGGTGGCGGTCGTCCCGTTGGGAGCCGTGAGGGCCATCTTGTCGATCGGCAATTGGCTGAATTTAAGTTTGTCGCGGCCGGGCAGGGGATCAGCTTGGGCCTGGCTGGCAAACGCAAACCCCGTGACAAGCACAAGTAAAATCAAATGCGTTGTGTTTCTTGCGTTCATGAGACTGCACCTCGTGTTATGAAGACTTGCGTTAAAAGGTTGCGCGCGGATGCGCGGCTTAGGAATCCAGCGGCTCTTCATACACAGGCGCCTCCTCGGCGTGCGCGCCGAAGCAGTAGGCCGAAGGCCGCGATTCCGGTGGCGACGAGTGACGCACTGGCCGGTTCGGGCGTCGCAATCTTCGTCCAGCCGACGGTGACCCGCATGCGGGCCGTCGTGCCGGCCGTGTTGCCCATGACGGTAAAGGTGGCGGGCGAGGGCGTATCGGGATCGACCGCGAGGTTCTCCGAGCCTGGGCTGTAGTTGTTTCCGAGGCCGACGAAGCTGGCGAGGATGTCGGCGCGGAGCGGGGTGAGCGTCGGCCCAATCAAGAGATCCACGGCGGCGATGTTCATGCCGCCGCCGCCGTTCGTACCGGCGTAACGGCCTTCGATCGTGACGTAGTTGCCGTTCGGGTTGAGCGTGCCGTTGGCGTCGGAATAGAAGACGTCGTACACCTCGGTGGGCACGCCTTGGAAATCGTTGTTTACGGCGTTCAGAGCGCCAAGCTGTGTTGTCATCTGCGACGAGGCCGGACCGAAAAAGTGAGGCGAGGGAATGCCGCTGACTTCGGTGATATTGATGAGGGTCAATCCTGGATACGACATGACCGAGGCGTGGGCCGAAGCCGGCCACGTGAGGGCGGCGGCCAGCATGGCGAGCGACAGGGTGCGTGTTTTCATCACGAGCTACTCCAAAGGGGTGAAACGAATGCGGATGGAAATCGAGAACGAGAAATCCGCCCGCCGACCTGTCGATCGGCGAGCGGCTAAACGGAGCGTCAGACGACTCGGCGGCGACTTCCGGCAAGAACTCCGGCCAATAAAACAGCGGCCAGGCTGACGGCAGCCGGCTCAGGAACCTTCGTCGTGAACAGTTGAAACGCGAGGTCCTTGGAGAACTGTGAGATGCCCTGCGGGCCGTCGATGTTGTCGAGGTAGTGTGTCGGCTGGAACGTGGGGAGGAACTGGGTCACGTTCTGAACTTGCTGAACGCCGGCCGTGTTGATGAACGTGCCGACATCGACCTTGCCGGTGACGGCGTCGTCCTGAAAGTGCCAGATGGGGCCGCTGGCGGCGACGCCCTGCTGCACTTCGCCCGGCGTGATGAGCGGCGACGCGCTCGTGTCCTTGATCGTGTAGTCGCGGTCGTGCCAACCCCATTGCGGCAAGGGTGCGTTGGGACCAGGTTGGATCGTCGGTTGATGATCAACGAGCGCGACAATCTTCAGCCAATACACCGTGTTGGCCTGCTGCGAGAACGGAACGGCCAGCTCGGCGTTGTATTCGTACAGCGTTTCGTTGAGCGGAGGGCCGCCGGGGCTGATGGCCTTCTCGGTGAAGGTGCCCGACTGCGGCGAGAGCGAGCCGAGCGTCACGATCTGGCTGGCGATGGTCGCATTTGGATCGGGATAGCTGAATCCCAGAGGATTTGGGTTTGGCACATCTTGCTCGAACGCGATCAAGAATTTCTGAATGTGGCCGAACTGGTCGGTGTTGTTCAGGTAAGAACCCCAGAACTTTACGTGGACGACCGGGGTGTTGAGCGTGTCGCCGAAGTCGTCGGCCATGAAGTCGCCGCGATAGTTCGTCGGCACGATGCCGATGGGGGCGTAAGCGGTGCTCAGTTCGTCGTGACCCCAATAGATCTGGCCGACGACGGCGGTTTGATTCATCGGCTGCTGGTCGAATTTGACCTTGTCGCGACCGGGCAGCGGATCAGCGCTCGCGCTGACGGCGGCGAGTGCGATGACGAGCATCGCGAGAGGAGCAGGTGAACGTTGGATGATGGTGCTCATGAGCGACTCCTTGAAAAGACGGTTGAGTGAATGCGAGCCGAGCTACAGGCTCGACGCGGTGGAAACAGGACGCGGATGGAACTGGCGGTGCGTGTTCGTGCGGCGATAGGCGCGGTGCTTCGCGCGGTCGCGGCCGACGGGCATCTGGCCGTCGCGGCGCGGGCGAATGCGCTCAAAGCCGGTAAGCTCGGAATAGGATTCGTAAACGTCGAATTCGGATTCCAAGTTTTCGATAACTGTCATGGCTGGGCTCCTAAGAGAGGGGTCAGGGTCCGGGGTTCAGGGTTCAGGGTTCGGAAATAGC
>JAICUM010000414.1 GCA_025935855.1 Pirellulales bacterium
CCTGAGCCAATCGTTAGTTTCAGTAAGCAAATCAATCGCTTCGACACAAACAAGTTCATTACTCTTCGGAGGAGACAATGAAACACTCAGCCTTGGCGAACCGCGTGACGAGAATGGGCCTTGAACAACCGCTTTCACTCGCTATTTCCGCGTTTGTTCTGTTACTTGGCGTTTGGGGCGCCTCGTCGCGGCTCTATGCCGCCGGCCTCACCTATGTAGACGCCGACGTGGCCTTTAATCTCTCACCATCCACGGCCGTTAACTTCATGTCAGCCGGCGGCGACAATTTTTGGGGCGAGCGATCTCCATTCGGCGCCGGCGGAAAGATTTATGAGTCGAACCTTGGCCCAGAAGACTCGCCACAGATCAATCAAACGGTCACTGGCCTCACGCCCGGTCAGAGCTACGACTTCTACGCTGTCTACTGGAGCGACGACGACGAGAACTGGACGATGAGCACCGGCGTGAGTCCCAGCTCACTCACGCTGTACAGCTTCAACGGCAATTTTGGCGGCACGCCTGTGGCCGCTTCAACGCCGGGCCTCTCCGCCGCCGGCGCCGTTTGGGACGTCCTGCCACCGCCGAACACGACAACCTCACTGTTCCGTGAGGGGCCATCCATGGATGAAACCGATCGCCTGATGCTACTTGGCAAGGCCGGAACGCTGACGGCCGATGGCTCGGGTAGCGCGGTTGTTTACTTCGACGACGTCCCTCAAGGCGGTTCCGGACGTCGCAGTTGGCTCGATGGCGTCGCCTACGTTCCGGCGAGTACGCCGATCGCGCTGACGGCGACGCTCGATAGCGCGACCGGCAACCTGACGCTGACCAATCCCACGTCGACCCCGTTTCAGATCAAGTCGTACACAATCCAATCGCCGGCGGCCGGATTGAATGCCACCGTCTGGAATACCATCACCGGGCACACCGACGGAACGGGCAACAGTTCCTTTGACGTCGATCCCTGGTCAGTCACGGCCCCGGTGAGCCCCGGCACCACGCCTCATGCCACGATTCTTGGTGAAGCCGAGGGCGGCACGAACCTAAACGGCGGCACGCTCGCCGCGAACGGCGGCACACTGAACTTTGGCAACGTGTATGTGAAGAGCCGCTTCCAGGACCTGCACATCAATCTCACACTCGCCGACAACACACTCGTAACGATCTCGCCGCAATACAACGGCGCCCCGATCAGCCCGGCCGACTTCGATCTGAACGGAACCATTACAGCGACTGATTTCCAAACCATGATGACCAACATGCACACCAATGTTTCCGCGCTGACGCGCACCGAGGCTTTTTTCAAAGGCGACGTGAACGGCGATTTGAAGATCAACTACAGCGACTTCCAACAATTCCGCGCCGCCTACGAAGCGCAGAACGGCGGCGGCTCCTTCGCGGCGCTCGCCGGAGTTCCTGAGCCGGCCACGCTGGCGCTGCTGGCGCTGGGCGGAGTGCTCGCCGCTTCTAAGTTCCGCCGACGGGTGACCGTGCTGTGTCTCGCGATGGCTGCATGCCTTGCACTGTCTTCCGCTGCGCAAGCGGATCCACTCTTGGCGGTGGACGTGAACAAGCGGACCGATTCGACGGTCACCGCGCCAGGTTTTAGCGTGTTTACGCTCACGCCCAGCACAACCGGGGCGCTCTCGAGCGCCAGCGGGGTGGTAAACGGCTACACCATTACTGTCACGGCTGTCACTTCGGCCGGTACGCCGCTGACAGGCGCCAACGGCATGGATGACCGGATTCGCGCCACCCCGAATACACTTCCCAACAACAATGACTTGTACCGTGACTTCATTTTCACCGCCGCGGGCGTCGGGGTGGGCGGCGGCATCGACATGACCATCACTGGCCCTGGACTACAGCCCAACAAGCAGTACTCGGTCGGACTCTATTCCTTCGACAGCGGTTCAAATACGAATATCCAGCCGCGTACGGCCGACTGGCTGGACGGCAACGCGGCGAACAGCATCGCCATTAGCACCTCGTACAATGGCGGGACGCTGCCGACGACCGACGATCAGTACAAGTTCACTGGTCTGGCCCGGACTGACGCGACGGGCAAGCTATTCCTTCGCGGCCGGAGCACGACGGGGAGCACCGCCGCGCCCGGCGTGTTCCTGAACGGTTTGACGCTCGACATCCCCATCGAGCTGAGCTTGGAGGTAAACACGTCCACCGGCGCCGTCCGCATCCTGAATGAGCAGACGACCAACTTCGACGTGGCCTACTATGAACTGCGCAGCGCCTCCGGCGCGTTGAATTTGGCCAGTTGGTCCAGCTTCGACGATACGAATGTTGGCGGCGCCGGCACGTGGCTGGAGGCCGGCGGCAGCAGCGCGAACATTCTCGCCGAGGGCAGCCTCACCTCGATGCAGTCCTTCGCTTCGGCCGGCGCGCCGGTCGCTCTGGGCAATGCGTTTACGCCTGGAGGAACTCAGGATGTGCATTTCTTCTATGCGGCGCCTGACGGTGCGCTCCGCGAAGGTCTCGTCAACTACGTTTCCACGGGCGGCGTCCTTGCCGACTTCAATCACAACGGCACGGTCGATTCCGGGGACCTTGCCGTGTGGAAAGCCGCCGTCGGCGTGAACGCCAATGGCGACGCCGACGGCGACGGCGACACGGACGGGGCCGATTTCCTGGTCTGGCAGCGGCGACTGGGGGCTACCTCGGCCACCGCCGCCGCGGGGGCCGTCCCGGAGCCTGCGGCCGCCATGCTGCTGCTTTTCGGCGGCTTGGCCATCGCCGCTGCTCGCCGCGGCCGGTAGCTATAATGGACTGACGCAACGGCGCCGAAGCCGCCAAGGCGGTTTCGGCGCCAATTTTTTTGGATTCGCGCCGTATTCCTATATGCCGTTTTCTCGCCTTACTTCGGCCATAGCCGCATTTTCGTTGGCTTTCCTGGCGCCCGCCTGGCCGGACGCCGCGGCCGCGGGCGCCGCCGTCTCGGCGCCGTCTTACAATCGCGACATCCGGCCGATTCTTTCGGACCGTTGCTTTACCTGCCATGGACCGGATTCGGGTCATCGTGAGGCGGACCTGCGGCTGGACCGCGAAGCGGCTGCCCACGAGTCGGTCATTGTTCCCGGCAAGGCGGACGAGAGCGAGCTGATCAGCCGCGTCAGCAGCGACGACCCGGAAATGCGGATGCCGCCGGCGGACTCGAAGAAGCCGCCGCTCACCAAGGAGCAGGTCGATCTGCTAAAGCGCTGGATCAACGCCGGCGCCAAGTACGAATCGCACTGGGCCTACCTTCCGCCGAAGCGACCCGCCGTGCCGAAGGTGAAGCACGAGCCGCTGGCGCGCAACGACATCGACCGCTTCCTGCTCGCCCGCATCGAAGAGAAGAAGCTTGAACCGTCGCCTGAGGCGGATCGCGCCACGCTGGCCCGCCGTGTGTACTTCGACCTGACCGGCCTGCCGCCGTCGCCCGCCGACATCGACGCCTTCATCGCCGACAAGCGGCCGGACGCCTATGAGCGGCTCGTCGATCGGCTGCTCGCCTCGGAAAGCTACGGCGAGCGGATGGCCTCCTGGTGGTTCGACTTGGTGCGCTTCGCCAGCACGGTAGGCTACCACGGCGATCAGGAGCACGCCGTCACGCCGTACCGCGACTACGTGATCAAGTCGTTCAATGACAACCTGCCGTTCGACCAGTTCACGATCGAGCAACTGGCCGGCGATCTGCTGCCGCATCCCACGATGTGGCAGCTCGTGGCGAGCTGTTACAACCGCCTCTTGCAAACCACGCACGAAGGCGGCGCCCAGGACAAGGAATACCGGGCGAAGCACCTGGCCGACCGGGTGCGGAATTATTCGGAAACGTGGCTCGCCGGCAGCATGGGCTGCTCCGAGTGTCACGACCACAAGTTCGATCCGTACACGCAGGACGACTTCTCCAGCCTCGGCGCCTTCTTCGCGGACGTCGATCACTACGGCTCCTTCGTTCCGGTGGCGAAGAACACGACTCCCACCGAGCGGCCGCCGGAGATGCTCGCCTGGACGCTGCCGGTGTATCGCGAGATACAGGACGTGGACGCCCGCAGCGCCGCGCTGGAGAAGACGCTGGTCGGCTTCTTCGACTCCGACTGGACGAAGCGCCTCGATGAGCTGACCGAGCTGCGCAAAAAACGAGCGGAGCTGGAAGGCCTGTTCGAGCGCGTGATGGTCACGCAGGCGATCGAGCCGGCCGTCGTTCACGTGCTGCCCCGCGGCAACTGGATGGATGAGTCGGGCGCCGTGGTGCAGCCGCACGTGCCGCATTTTCTCAAGCAGATTGATACGCAAGGCCGGCGGGCGACGCGATTGGACTTGGCCAAGTGGACCGTCTCAAAGGACAACCCGCTCACCGCTCGCGTGGTGGCCAACCGGCTCTGGCAGCGTTACTACGGCATCGGCCTGTCGAAGGTGCTGCTGGACATGGGTTCGCAAGGCGAATGGCCCTGCAACGAAGAGCTGCTCGACTGGCTGGCCTGCGAGTTCATGGACAGCGGCTGGGACGTCAAGCACCTCGTGCGGCTGATGGTCACCACGAATGCCTATCGGCAGTCTTCGCTGCCGCGAAAGGAGCTCGACGCCGTCGATCC
>JAICUM010000444.1 GCA_025935855.1 Pirellulales bacterium
CCCCGGCGCTGCATCCCCCACCCGGCGGATCGTGAGCACGCCGCCGGCGCCGGCGTTTGTGTCCGTCATTCCCGCGCCGCTCAGATTGCTGGGGTTGTACTGGAAGCCGGTCAGAAACGAGCCCGTCGTATTGCTCGTACCAAACGTCGCCGCCCCGGGCGGCACCTGCAAGAGCATTGAAAAATACAACGCTGGGTTCGCGGTCTCCACAAACTCGCCAATCCCAATCCGCGTCGGCGCCAGCGTGACGTTGCGTAGTTGGCTCATGTGCCCGCTCGGAGTCGTCGACAGCCCCGCGTAGGTCAGATCGCCGTCAACCACTTTCGCGGCGCCGCCGCTGGTCTGCCCGGTCGTCCACTTGTTCGTATCCGCCACGCCGTTAAGCATCGCCGGCGCCGTCGGATTCGTATTCGTGTCCAAGTTGCCATTCAGATAATTGAACGGCTCGTAGATCGCCAAATCCGCCCGGCCCAGGCTCGGCAGACTAGCCGCCAACATGCCGGTCAAAATCATCGCCAAACGTCGCATCAATCCCCCTCTCATAACCACCGCCGCCATTGCCACTCACCGAAGGTCGCCCGCTCGCACGGCGCCGAATCTTCACTTCTTCCGCCAACGCCACATCACCACGCCCGCCAGCGCCACAAACAACCCTGCCGAAGCCTCCGGCACCGCTGTGACATCCGCCCACGTGGTGCCGACGCGGAGTTCATCAATGAACGTGTCATTCGGCGCCGCCCCGGCCGTTGCAACTCCCGCTCCGATAATGATCGACTGCATCGAGTTGTTCGCGTCGGTCCCGCTGTCCCCGCCGATTGAACTTCCGTCTGGCGCGGGACGATTCGTTTCATCAAGACCAAAAGTGGCAGAATTGGGATTGAGCCAAATAGAGTTGAGGTCATTAGCGGCGGTGCCTGGATTCGTTCCCAGCGTGGCTTGCGCGACTATAAAGTAGGTCTGCCCCGGAACCAGATCGCCGGTCCAATATGTGGCGCCGGGAATGCTTCCGGTGGTGTTATTGGGAGTCGTCGATGCGCGAATGCCCAAATTGTACTTGGACGCATCTGCGCCCAAGCGGATGACCAACTCGCCATTCCAAGTATTAGGAGCGGTACCCTGAGAGCCCTGGACGTTGCTAAAGGCGATCAGCCCGTCGTTGTTGGCATTCGGGTTCGAATGAGCGATGGTTAGTCCCGCGATGCTCGGGACGTTCAACAGCACTGAATAATACAACGTCGAATTGGCGCCGTATTTCGGCGACAGATCCGGATTGAAGACGTTGGGGATATTGAGGCGGTCATATGCTGTTGTGGCGGTTGTATTCGTAGTGCCGGACTTTTTCAGGTCCCCATCGTTCCCGAGCGAAGGGGGAAAGCTACCCATAGGCGCTATGAGACTCCCGCTGCCAACTCTATGTATGGCATCCTTAGCCGGATCACCGGCGAGTTGCCACGTCTCGGTTGCCTGGGAGTACGCGTTCACCTGACCGGTGATCGGTTCACCAGAGGTGTAATCAAAGGGTTCGTAAACCAACACGTCGGCCGAGGCAATCGACTCGAAGCCAAGCAAAGCGCCGCCAATCAGAAAAGTCGCCAGATATCGCATTTAGTCGTCCTCTGAAGTGGTAAATCTCTCCACCAATCGACTGCTCATTCGCGCTCTTCTGGTCCCGTAATGGTCACTTCGCATTCCGGCGCCGTCGCCGTCCCGCCAAAGCCGCGCCGACTAGCAGCAACGAAGCTTCCGCCGGTTCCGGCACGCCGACCACATCGCCCCAGCTCGTCCCGACACGCAGCTCATCCATCGTCAAAAACGGCGCCGGGCTCTGCCGCACGATGATGCTCGCCACGTTGATGTCCGTCGTCGCGCCCGTCGTATCCTCCACGGTCGCCGTCGGCGGCGTCGCGCTGATCGCCGGGTTCACCCACAATCGCGAAACATCGTTGCTCGTCCCGCTGATCATCTCATCCTGCGCCACCAGGAAATACGTGTCGCCCACGTTCAGCGGCCCGGTCCACGAGGTGGAGCTCGCCGCCGCCGAGCGGTTGTTGAAAATGCCCAGGTTGTACTTCGTCGCGTCGCTCGGATCGATCCGCATCTGCAGCCGCGCCGCCACCGCGCTGGGATTGCTGCTCTGCGCGCCGGCCGTGTTGTTCAATCCGACGACAAAGCCGCCGACCGTGTTGTTCGACCCCGTCAACGCGTCCACGCGCAGCGCAAGCGAATAGTAAACGCTCGCGTCCGCCGTGATCGGCGTGGCCGTCGTGATGCCGCTGCCCAGCCCCAGCCGGTTGGTCGAACCGCTGCCGTTGCCGTTGCCGGTGATCTGCAGCATCCCGCCCGTGGCCCCGGGCAAAGGCGCCGGCACGCTCAAGTTGCCGCTCACCACGTTGATCGCATTGGGCGGATTCGCCGTGCCAGCGCGCTCCCATGTTTCACCGTTACCATTGACCTGACCCTGCAGCGCACCGGCCGAATAATCGAACGGCTCGTACACCAACAGGGCCGCACCAGCCGGCTGCGCGCAGCAGCAAAGCATCAGGATGAAGATCTTTTTCATTAGTCGCTCCCGCTCTTCAAGCAATCAAAGTGGTCGATCAACGAGGTCATTCAAGACGGACGATCGTAACTCCGCGCTGCCGAGAATAACTGCGACGTAGCGGCCCCGGCCCGCGTTGGAGAAGATGCCAAAAAGAGAATTCACTTTGGCACGCTCATTCTAATCACCAAGCGTGATCTCTCCAAACAGTTTGCACCTCAGCTTTTCGTTCGGGAAGCCGCAGTACTGACCGTTCGTCCACTAAAAAACCAGCACGCCGCCGGGGCCGAAGCTGTCTGCCGCGTCGAGCTGTCGCCCCCCGCTGCGCAAAATGATGGCATTAGCAGCCCCTCCGACCCCAGGTTTCACATCCACCTGGTGACCGCGCTTTCGCAGCTCCGCCACGACCTCCGCGCCCGTTTTTTCGGCGACTTGAATCGGCTCGGCGCCCTCGGTATGCACGCGCGGCGCCATCACTGTCTGCTTCGCCGTCGCGCCGAAATCCAGCACGTCCACCGCCAGTTGCGCCGTCACCGTCACGATCATCCGCCCGCCCGGCAAACCTAGTCCCGCATACGGTTTACCGTCCTTCAGCACCACCGTGGGACACATGTTGTGCTGCGGCCGCTTCCGCGGCGCCGGGTAGTTCGGGCTCGCGGGGTCCTGATCAAACCGCGACATGCCGTGGCCCAGCATCAGCCCCAACCCGCCAATCGCCACGTGCGAGCCGAAATCCGCGCCGTGCGTCGCCGTCCACGAGACAACATTACTATCCTTGTCAACGATCACAAGATTAACCGTGTGCTTCGACGTGTCCGCCGGCGCCGCCACGCCCGAATTTTTTTTCTGCCGAATCGCCGCCGCTCGCTCTTTCGCGCGCTTTTCCGAAAGCAATTCCGCCATCGGAATCTTCACGAAGTCCGGATCGCCGGAATACTTGAACCGCTCCTCCCACGCCAGATTCGACGCCGCCGCGAACAGCTCGATGTAGTCCGCCCCCCATGGCTTCATCTTCGGCACGTCGAACTGCTCGAGCGTCTTCAAGATCGACAGCGAGGTGAGCCCGCCCGACGGCGGCGGCGGCGTGTACAAATCGAACCCGCGATACCCAATGTGCAGCGGCTCGACCGCCGTCGCCGTGAAGCCGTGAAAGTCCTCTTCGATGAGCGGCCCGCCGTTCTTCTGAAACTGCTTCACGATCGTCGTCGCGATGTCGCTGTTGTACAGCGCGTCGATTCCTTCCTCACCCAACCGGCGAATGAGCCGCCCCAAATCCTTCTGCACCCACGTCTCGCCTTCCTTGAGCACGCCGCTGGGAAAGAACGCCTTCAGCGAATCCGCGTCCATCTGCTTCGCGAGCGCCTGAAAGTCCGACGCCATTCGCGTCGTCACCGGCACGCCCTGCTCGCAATAGCCGACGGCCGCCCGCGACAACTGCTCAAACGGCATCGTCGCGAACCGCTTCCGCGCCAGTTCCAGCCCCGCCGCATTCCCCGGCACGCCGGTCGCGAAGTAGCCGTGGTACGAGCTCTTCGGATTGAACGTCGCCGGATCGAACTTCAACGGCGCGCGCGCATCGTGATCGATCGCGAACACCTTCCCCGACTTCGCCTGATAATAAACCAGGCTCCCGCCGTACCCGGCCAGCCCCGTGTTCCGCTGTTCGATCACAAACAGCACCATCAAGGCCGCAATCGCCGCATCAATCGCATTGCCGCCCTGCTTCAGAATATCCGCCGCCGCGTCCGCCGCCTCCTTCCGCAAACAAGCAATCGCCTGCTGCCGCCCCTCACCCGCG
>JAICUM010000160.1 GCA_025935855.1 Pirellulales bacterium
AAGAAGGCCGTGAAGGCGGCGTTCTTGCGATTCACGACCGCGCACCGCAAATCGCCCGTGAGAAAGTCGAGGAAATAGAGGGCCTCGACCTGGTCGTCGACGAATCCCGTGGCGATCGCGAAGTTGTCGCTGCCGCTGGTGGCGACGGCGTGAGCTTGGGGGATGGAGGCGACGCCGTGCCAGCCTGCGGTGAGCGCCGCGCCGACGACGATGCCGACGATCAGCACGGCTGAGTGATTGCAAACCCGCTGAAGCATTGCTGCACTCCGTGTGGATGACCGGGGCACGTTCTGGATCGTGCGATTTTTCCGAAAAAGCGGCTAAACCGCAAGCGATTCGCGTCGCCCTTCATCGTACCGGCGAATGAGTGTGTACGCCACGGCGAAGGGGTGGGGACAAAAAAACCGGCGGCCGGGCCTCCCGTGGGAAACCCGACCGCCGGTGAGGGGGATCGGAATGGAGCTGTTAGTTGACGGCTGTCAGCTTTGCTAGAACGTGTACACCATGTCCATGCCGACGATCGTGTTGTTGATGTAATCGCCGGCAGTGGTTTCGTTGCCGACGGAGTAAATCGGCGGGGAGGTGACCGGCAGGAACTCGCTCATCTGGCCGACGCCGCTGGGGGCCCAGTTGTAGCGAATTTCCGGACGGAAAACCATGTTGTTGATCGGACGGATGTTCAAGCCGTAGGCCATTTCGTAGATGGATTGGCCGTTGGCCTTCCACCACTCGATGCGGGCGCCGGCCTTCAGCACTGGGGTGAAGGTGTAGTACAGGTATTGGTTGATACCGATCGTGTCGAGCTGGCTGACGCCGGGGTTGCTGGTGCGCATGGTGTCGCTCTGGCCGACGTATTGGAATTTGTCGGTGATGTTCGCCACGAGCACGCACGAATGGACGTAGCTATTGCTATCGCCGCCGTCGCGCCAGCCGAGATTGCCGTAGGTGACGATGTAGGTGAATGTCACGTCGTCGGAAATCGTGTACGCAAAGCCGCCGAGGTAGCTGTTGCCCTGGTTCACCTGATCGAAGCCGGTGTCCCAGCCGAGCGTCCAGCCGTTGTACAACGTGAGGCGATCGCTGGCCTTGTACGTGGTGAGGGCACCAGTGTGAGTGAACGCTTCGTTGAAGTTGAAGGTGTAAGGGATGCTGTAGAAGAAGTTTCCGGTGGCGGGAACTACCTGGTAGCCCAGCAGCGTCCAGAAGTGACCGACCTTGACCGAGAAATCGCCGACGGCGGCTTCAACATACGCTTGCGGCAACGCCCAGCCGTAGACGCCGTGGTCCCAGCCGTTCTGGTAGTCGAATGATCCTGGCGGGTTGCCGAACGACTGCGTGTTCGAGGCGTCGGTGCCGTAGACCAAGTCCACGCGGCCGCCGAAGCCGAGTCCATTGCTGCCGTCGGCTTTGCGGCCGGCGTACAGCCATTGCTGCTGGGCTTGGAAGCGGTTCGGATAGGTGTTGAACACGCCGTCGTTACGATCGTGCCAACCCCATTGGCTCCAGCCGCCGATGATCCAGGGCGATTTGGCGCTGAGGCCGATGGCGTTGGCGAGCGAGAATCCTTCAGCGGCTCCTGCGATCGGACAGCAGGCGGCCAGGGCGGAGGGCTCGGCGCACTTGTCGCCGCAGCCGACGCCGTCGCCGCAACTGGCGGGGTCGCCGCAGTTGGGCGCACAACAATCTGACGCGAAGGCGACGGTCTCGAGCGCTTGATCAAACGTCATCGCGCCGGTGTCGGCTAGCGCGGGACTCGCGCCGAGCGCCAACACGGCGATCCCGATTTTCCACGAACGAATCTTCACCTCGTAGCTCCTTCTTCGGCTGCCGTGGCACGCTGACTCTCGGCTTGCGACCGAGGCGCCGCCGGCGCACGACTTCGTTGGCGTGTTGGCTTCCCGGTACATGTCGGGACCACCGTGACGCGAGAAACACCATCCGCCTTGCTGTCATCTATCGACGAGTGGTTTCGCGAGGATGGACCGCGTGGACGCCGAATGCCGCAATTTCGCGGCTGGGGCGACGTGATTCTGACAAACCTTGCGGTTTGGTAGGGTCTTACGCCGGCACAACACGCAAAGTGAGCGGACGCGGAAAAAGCAGCCAGGCCTTGCGCGAGTCGAATCACGCCGGACGGCTATCGAACGCCGATGGGAAGGTGTGACGGCTGGGCGGACTTTGCGAAGGAGCTTTGGGAGGATTCGTCGCGCCTTTTTTGCGGACCTCGGAGGGGAGACCGGTCAGTTGTACGCGGCGGTTGAAAACCGCCGTTACTTTGTGGGCTCTTCGGGCGATTCGAAGTTCCAGTGGTCGATGTGCCAGGGGCTGGCCGTGCGTTCGTAGGCAGGGTAGCGGCTTAGCTGAATGGTCACGTGGCGATGGTCGCCGTGCGGGTCGCCCAGCGTGAGCGTACACTTTACGATCGTTCGGGCGCCGTCGTAGGCGGGACTGGAGGTCTCTTCGATCGATCGCTGCGAAGCCGCGGCGGCGGCGCGCGTTAGCTCGTCGCCGCGCAGGCGCTCGACGATGATCGACTCGCGTTCTTGCTGCGGCTGAGCGGTTTCGCCCATCGTGGGAGGCGCCAGTTGATTTGCTCCGTCGCTGGTGAGCCATTCGCGGGCTTCTTCGATGTGATGATCCGCCAGAAGCTGGACCCACTGCAAGGCGGCTTCCCCGGCTTGCTTTTGAACGAGGTAGTCGCGGACACCCGTTCGGACCAAGGCGGCGACGGCCAAGGCGACCGCCAGGAACATGCCGCGCCGCGCGAGGCCGGCGCCGGTGAGCGCGCCGTCGGAGCGATGGATGCTCGCCAACGCCAGCAGGCCGATGCCGACCGCGGCGACTGGGAAGAACAAGAAGGCCGGCCCAATGAAGGCGGTCAGCGAGGCGATGCCGAGCAGCAGCGCGATGATCGCCGCGGCGCTGATGCGGCTATAGGCGGTGGCGTCGTCAATTTCGGGCGGCGTGTGCAAAGGTGCTTTTAACCAGCTTGGCGTTCGATGGATTTTGCCCGAAAATACGGCTAAACCGCAAGCGTTGCGACAGCGTCGTGCATCGCTGGCCTCGTTACATGTTCAGTACGGGGAAGTCCTCGCCTTCGACGGCTTTGCCGAGGGAGTAGATCGGCCGGGAGAGGTTGACGAACACTTGCTTCTGCCAACTGGAGGCTTCCTCGACCTTCCAGACTTTTCCGTTGATGGGAATCAAGAGGGTGTAGGCGGCGAAGCCCGCGAAGCACCAGGCGACCATGATTCCCATGAGAATGCCCAAAGCGGTATCAAGCTGCGGAACAAACCGCGTCCGAACGCGCGAGATGCGGTCGGCCAGAATGCGAATCAGAATCACCGAGAAAAAGAACACGCCCCAAACGGAAGCGAACGCAAAGGCCCACTCATTCTCGCCGCTGGGCTTTACTTGCTCAATGACATAGGCGCCGAGGACGCGGCCCCAGTCCCACGCCAGCAGCGAGGCGAGGAGAATGCTGAAGAGCGAGATGGTGTTGCTCCAGAGGCCTTCGTTGACGGTCATGGCAATGCCGGCAAAGACGAGGGCGAGGAGCAGGACGGCGAGATAGACCATGGCAACAATTAATTGGTAAGCGAAGGGAGCGGTTTATGAGCGATTGATGGTCGCACTCGGACAATCATTATTTTAAGACGCGTTGTAACTCCGGCAGGGACGTGACGCCCTTCGCCACGAGCAGAATCCCTTCTTCCTGCAGTGAACGCTGGCCGTCGGCGCGGGCGGCTTTTTTGAGCAATTCCAGGCTTGGCTGTTTTACCAGGATTTCGCGCATCTGGTCGGTGACCACCAGCAGCTCGAAGACGCCGGTCCGGCCGACGTAGCCGATGCCTTGGCACGTTTCGCAAGGCTTCTCGCGTTCCTCGGGCTTCGGCGGGCGGAACAGTTGCTGCACCTTTCCGGGCGGGATGCCCAGCTTCTTCAGCGCGTCGGGCGGAGGGGTGTAGCCGACCTTGCAGTCGGGGCAGAGTTTGCGAATCAGCCGCTCGTAGAGCACGGCGGTGGCGACGGCCGCCAGGTTCTTCGGCGGCACTTTCATTTGCAGGATGCGGAGCAAGGCTTCGGCCGCCTCGCGGGCTTGGATGCTGGTGATGATGAGCTTGTCGTCTTCGACTTCCTTCATCAGCATCGACGCGGATTCGGCGTCGACCAGGTCGCGAATGATGTAGGCGTTCGGATAAAGCCGAATGAGGCCTGGGATAATGGTGGCCGGCGTCTCGCCCTTCGAGGCGTCGTAGGTGTGGACCGCGACATTCTGGATTTCTTGTTCGCGGTGATTCACCTCCTCGATGGCGAAGAAGTCGCGCATGAGGCGGTCGGTTTCTTCGATCGAGGCGTTGGTGAGCGTCGTCAGGCCGCCTCCGGGGAGCGTCGAAAAGACGACGAAGCCGCGATCGCGGGCCATGAACTCTTCCCACTGCTGCTTGATGCCTTCGCGCATGCCGAGGGCGTCGTAGGTGTGGGGCTTGGCCTTATCGCTGAGGCGGGAGAGGATCACGCGCTCGCCGGTTTGCACGCCCTGCGAGGTGAGGGGCAGGAGAAACTTTTTTTCCTGGTATTTGGCGGCGAATTGGCCGGCCTGCTTTTTGCGCCGGTCTTTGACGTCGAGGTTGGCCAGCGTTTTCATGACGGCGAGCATGACGTCGCCGGACTCGCGGTCGCGCGCTTCGCCGTTGTGCCAGACGCCATCGATTTCCTGGCGAATCGCGACGGCCTGCGCGCCGTATTCCAGGTGGACGCGATCGGCGCGGCGGTTGACCATGTCGGCGATCAGATCCTTGACCAGCAGATAGCCGGGCGACTGGCGGGCGATGAGCAGATTGGCGTTATCGGCGTTGGCGTCCGAAGCGCCCATGGCGAAGAGATCGACCGCGGCGCCTTTTTCGTAGTCGGCCTGGCGCTCATCCCGCATTTTGACGCCCAGTTTGCTGAGCAGCACGGCCGAGAAATGCCGCCACCAAGGGCCGGTCAGCACCGTCTGATGCGGCTGGACGCTCTTATTGTGAACGACGATGTACGGAACCGAGCTGCCGAGGAGCGCAAAGACCATCACCAGCAGCTGCGCCCAATTGGGCATGGGGATGAACAGGGCCGCCAGCGCCAACACGAGGAACGGGAAGTAGACCAGCGGATTCCACTTCTTGAAGCCGAGGTTGAAGATCTGGCTGTCGCGGTTCGCCCAATCGGCGAAGCCGACCCAGGAGAGGAAGATGGCTGTGGCCAGAAAGGGCGTGGCGATCTCCATGACGTTGCGGTGGGGGCGCTGCGCCGTCATTTGCGGCACGGGAATCTGCCCGGACGGAATGGCGACCGCCGGCATCTCGTCTTTTTTGGCCCACGCCGAGGCCGGGTCCGCGGCCCAGGCCGTGACAAACAAGGCCGCCAGGGCCAAAACCTTCCAGGGCAGTTGCCGCATCAGATGATTCCAGGTTGCCGAACTTCGATGCCTTTGAGGGCCATTTTGAGGGCTTCGCGATTGGGCGCCACCTCCATGGCCGCTTCGCGGTCGATCAATCCGTCGTCCACCAGCTTCTTGAGGCTTTGCGTGAAATCCTGCATGCCATCCTCGGCGCCAATCCGGATGACGTCGCCCAGCTTGTGATCTTCCTCTTCGAGAATCAGCTTGCGCACCATCGGCGTGAACGTCATGATCTCGACGGTCGGCACGCGCGGCACGCCGGGCTTGATGCTCTTGAGCAGCTTTTGGGCGATGATGCCCTTCATGTTCATGCCGATGGCGCTGCGCAGAGCGCTGTGCATTTCCTGCGGAAAGAGGTCGAGAATACGGCCGATGGTGCTGGCGGCGCTGGAGGCGTGGATGGTTCCAAAGACCAAGTGGCCGGTTTCGGCGGCGTGAATGGCCGTGAGGAACGTTTCTTTATCGCGCATTTCGCCGACGAGCATGATGTCGGGATCTTCGCGGACGGCGTGCTTCATGCCGATTTCAAAGTCGATGACATCTAGGCCGATTTCGCGCTGATTGATCAGGCACTTGTCCTCGGTGAAGACGAATTCGATGGGGTCCTCAAGCGTGAGGATGTGCTTGCGATAGCGGGCGTTGATCCAGTTAAGCATCGAGGCGATCGTCGTGCTCTTGCCGGAACCGGTGACGCCGGCGAGCAGAACCATCCCCTGGTCGTAGGTGCAGAGGTTGACGATCGACTTCGGCAGGTAGAGGCCTTCGAAGTCGGGGATTTTGCTGTTCACGCGGCGGGCGACCATGCCGATGTGGCCGAGCTGCTGCAGCAGGTTGACGCGGAAGCGCCAATTCGTGCCGTCCACGTCGCACATGTGGGCGAAGTCGGCGCCGCCGTCGCGATCGAAAATCTTGCGGCTCCGCTCGTTCATCAGCGGGAAGCAGAGGCGGACCATTTCCTCGTCGTCGATGGGGCCGCGATTCATCGGCCGCAGCGTACCGGCGACGCGGACCATGGGCGGCTTGCCGACTTTGAGGTGGAGGTCGGAGGCTTCGAGCTTCACGCAGGCGCGGAAGAGTTTGTCCACCTCCAGCTCTTGATGGGGAGCGACGAAGCTGTCGAAATCTTTTTCGCTGATGGAGCTTGGCATGGCTGGTGCTCGGAAGAGTTTTTGCCGCGAATCGCGCGAATCAACGCCAATAATAGTTAGATTCGCGTCAATTCGCGTGATTCGCGGCGGACATGTTTTTTAAGCCGCCAAGCGGACGGGGATTCCGCGGCTGGCCATGAGTTGTTTGGTTTGTTGGATGGTGAATTCGCCGAAGTGGAAAATGCTGGCGGCCAGGGCGGCGTCCGCTTTACCAATGGTAACGACGTCGGCAAGGTGCTCGGGGCGGCCGGCGCCGCCGCTGGCGACCACGGGGATGGAGACGGCGTCACTCACGGCGGCGGTAATCTCCAAATCGTAGCCGTCTTTCGTGCCGTCGGCGTCCATGCTGGTGAGGACGATTTCGCCGGCGCCGAGCTGTTCGACCTGCCTGGCCCAGGAGACAGCCTCCAGGCCGGTGGGAATCCGGCCGCCGTTGATGTGGACTTCCCACACCTGGCGGCCGCCCTGTTGAACGCGCTTGGGGTCGATGTTCACGACGATGCACTGGCTGCCGAACCGGAGGGCGGCGGCCCGGACGAAATCGGGATCGCGGACGGCGGCGGAGTTGATCGACACCTTGTCGGAGCCGGCGAGCAGCAGGGCGCGGATGTCTTCGATGGTGCGGATGCCGCCGCCGACGGTGAGGGGCATGAACACCTGCTCGGCGGTGCGGCGCACCACGTCGAGCATGATGTCGCGACCTTCGTGGCTTGCGGTGATGTCGAGGAACACGAGCTCATCGGCGCCGTCGGCTTCGTAGCGGGCGGCGACTTCGACGGGATCGCCGGCGTCACGGAGGTTGAGGAAGTTGGTTCCCTTCACCACGCGTCCGCGGTCAACGTCGAGGCACGGAATGACGCGTTTGGCGAGCATGGCGAGCGATGTAACGATGGGACTTGTGTGCCACTGGCATTTTGCCAGTGAAGAAGTGGGTACTCGCTTAGCAGTTCTCACTGGCAACATGCCAGTGGCACCCATGGGAAAAGGCCCCCTGAAAACGCCGGAAGTTCCCTGAAACCTTTAGCTTAAGTGGGCTAGCAGGGGTGGTCAACCGAGTAGAAGTAGGCTTGGTTCGCCCAAAGTTGGCCGCGCGCTTACACGCGGGGTACGCTTGGAAATATTGGGTACGCATTCCCCATCCCTTGCCAACGAACTTGACCATGGACGCGCTCCTCTCTCGAATCACGATGGACCCGGCGATTTGCCACGGCAAACCGTGCATTCGAGGATTGCGCTACCCGGTCGAAACGGTGCTTGAGCTGCTTAGTTCAGGGATGACGCACGAGGAGATTCTTGCGGATTATCCAGACCTGGAGCGTGATGATCTCCTGGCAGCGATTGCTTTCGCGGCGAAGCTGAGCCAGACGAAGCGGCTGCAACCGTCGTCGCCATGAAATTCTTGGTTGACGCTCAGTTGCCGCGCCGAATGAGGCTGTCAGGCCGTTCATACTCTTGATTTGCCGAACGCAAATCGAACGACTGACGAGCAAGTCATCGAGTATGCGGATCAAGAGGAACGTGTGTTCGTTACGAAAGACGCAGACTTCGTAAACTCGCATCTTTTGAACGGCAAGCCGGCGAAGTTGTTGCTCATTTCCACAGGAAACATCAGCAATCGAGGATTGGAAACGCTGATGACGCCGGTGATTCCGGACATCGTAGTTGAGTTCCAGTCTCGCTCGTTTTTGGAACTCGGTACGGTCGGCCTTATTGTTCGATCGTAATCGAGATCAACCCGATTTGGGCAGGCCGGCAGAAGCGGCGTCGGGATGCACGGCGTTGGGCCGGGGGCCGAAGACCTTTTCGCGGTAGAGGACCAAGCCGTGGGCGGCGTGGTAGAGGGAGCCGCATTCGAGATCGATCTTGCGGGTGCGTTCCAGGAGGTCGCACAGGTAGACGACGGCCTTTTGCATCCACGGTTCCTGCAGCCGCTCCTTCGGCAGGGCGAAGGAGAGGAACTCGACGATGTGGCCGGTGGCGCCGAGGTGCTCGTCGATGTTGGCGGAGTTGGCGGGGCGTTGGAAGAACGCGATTGAGAACGCTCCGCTGGGGAGCTGCGTTTCTTGAGCGCGTTTGATGGCCCAGTCGATGCGCTTTTGTGCGGCAAGGTAGCCGCCGGTTAGCTCAGCGCCCGGGTGCTGGTCGCGGAACTCGTTCACGCCGATCGCGAGGCCAATCAGCCGGTGCGTGCCGCCGCAGGCGCTGTTCATGATCTGCTCGTTCGCGGCGTTGTCGTCGTCGGCGGGGCCGGCTTCCATGGCCATCAGGCGTTCGACGGTCCAAGACTGCTTGTCGGTGGCGGTCCAGCTTTGGTCGAGCGGCCGGAGGTGCTTCGACAGGGCGATCACGGTCCAACTGCTTTCCTTGCCTTCATAGCAGTCGTACATCGTGCGCTGGACCATGTCCTGGACGGTGTAATCCTTGCCGGCGACTTTCAGCGGCCGGTCGGTGGGGACATTCCACTGCGAGAGGATGGCGAGCCACTGGTCGTCGTGACCTTGGCCGAGCTTGCCGGCTTCGATTTCGGCGCGGACGCCATGCTCGGTCGGCGTGAGCGTCCAGCCTTTCATCGGCTTGCCGTCGAAGACCCAGTCGACGATGACGACGGGCTTACCTTCGGACAGGACCTGGAACTTCTCGCCGAAGGCGAGCACGCCGTGCAGGATTTGCCAAGCGGCGTGTTTTTCGAGCGTCATCACACGGCCGTGCTCGGTGAAGTCGAGGACGTTGTCGAGGCGATCGCGGAGTTGGTCGGCGGTTGTCGGGGCCGACGTCGTGACGGCGGCGGTCGGCTGGAGGACCGTGGCTGGTTCCTCGGCGGTGCGACTGCAGCCCAAGAATGCGGCGACGGCGGCGAATAACAGGGATAGGGTTCGACGGCTGCTAGGCATGTTTGTTGCGGTGATCTGAG
>JAICUM010000704.1 GCA_025935855.1 Pirellulales bacterium
CGGCCAGATTCGCCACGCCCGGTTCACCTATCTACAGGACTGGCTCGTCGATCCGAGCTTCCCCATGAACTGGCGGATGCGAGCCGAAGCCGCCGGCAGCGGCGCCCACGGCGATCTTGGCGCCCACTCAATCGACTTGGCGCGTTATCTCGTCGGCGAGATCGGCGAAGTCGTCGGCACGAAGAAGACGTTCATCACCGAGCGGCCCGCCGAGGGCACGTCCCACGGTCTCACCGCCGTCGCTGGCGAAGGCACCGAAAAGGTGACGGTTGACGACGCGTCGCTGTTCCTGGCTAAGTTCACCGGCGGCGCCATCGGCAGCTTCGAGGCTACCCGCATGGCGCCGGGCCGCAAGAACTACAACCGCTTCGAGATCAACGGCAGCAAGGGAACGCTCGTGTGGTGCTTCGAGGACTTGAACTACCTCGACTATTACTCGACGGAAGATCCGGAAGACCGGCGCGGGTTCCGGCGGATCATCGCCACCGAGGGTTCGCATCCGTACGCGGGAGCCTGGTGGCCGCCGGGACACATGCTGGGTTACGACCACTCGTTCACGAACGCCGCCGCCGATTTGGTGAACAATATCGCCGAAGGCAAGAACCCGTCGCCGTGCTTCAAGGCGGGCGCGCAGTGCGTGGCGGTGCTGGAGGCGGTGGATAAATCGGTGGCGAGTGGGAAGTGGGAGAAGGTGGAGATGATTGAGTAAACGGCTCGTCCATTCCGCCTGATAAAAAGACGATGTTTCGAGTTGAAGTAGAACGGGAAGAAGACGGACGGTGGATTGCCGAAGTGGTCGATTTGCCGGGCGTCCACGCGTATGGCGCCACTCGAGACGAAGCTGTCAATGCGGCTAAAGCGCTCACCCTACGAACCTTAGCCGATCGGCTGGAAAATGCTGAAGACTGCTTTGGAATTGACGATAAGCTTTTCTTGCATGAGCCGGCCACGATTGTCATTAGGGAGCCCTGGTTTTTTAAGTTAAGGCACACCTCTGCCCGCGGAATCATCGCGAGGGGCATTGTTGTTGCGCTTGTGACGTCCGTGTTTGGCCTTGTCGCAGCTGCCGATCCTGGACCGCCGTTCGGCACGGGCTTCCTGAGCATCCTTAAAGGATCGCTTTTCGGTTTTGGATTTGGTCTATTCTTGATATTCCTTCTTTTCGATGCGGGAAGTCTCAAGCGAAACATCGTGTTAACGGAAGGCGGCGTAAGCTGCGTTCCAAACTTCTTCGGCGGCGGCGTTGACGATGCCTGCACGAGCTTCGGAAATTGGAGTCGTCATGAGATTCGGTTGCTTGAATTGAGAAGTGGTCGAACGGCAAAGAACACCGGCCGTGATGCGATGCTCGTCCTTCATCCGCGATATGGACAGGAGGCGTATATGGGCATTGCAGGTGCGGCTGATCTCAATGTCATTTCGAAGCTGATCGCCTCACTCCCATATCCTGTTGAGGTCGATGGCAGGGCAGTAAGTCCAAGCGGTATGGAACCGCCGAGGCGCGCTGTTTCCAGCAAATCTGAAGTTTTTCCATAAGAAAAGACGCATGCAACGCATCAAAGCAGGCATTATTGGCACCGGTTTCATTGGCCCAGCGCATGTCGAGGCGCTGCGGCGGCTTGGGTTTGTCGAAGTTGCTGCCGTCGCCGAGCGCGGGCAGGAACTCGCTCAGCGGAAGGCGGACGAGCTTTCGATTCCGAAGGCGTACGGCGATTACAAGCAACTGCTCGCCGATCCGGAGATTCAGGTCGTCCACAACTGCACGCCGAATCATTTGCACTTTGAAGTGAACCGCGACATCCTGGCCGCCGGCAAGCACGTGGTGAGCGAGAAGCCGCTGGCGATGAATTCGGAGGAGTCGCGGGAGCTGGTGCGGCTGGCTGAGAAGGCGGGCGTGGTGAACGCGATCGACTTCAACTACCGGTACATGCCGCTGGTGCAGCAGGCGCGCGTGATGTGCCAGAAGGGGGATGTGGGCCGCGTGTTCGCCGTACACGGCAGCTATTTGCAGGACTGGCTGTATAAGGAGACCGACTGGAACTGGCGGCTGGTGCCGGAACTGTCGGGCGACTCGCGGGCGGTGGCGGACGTGGGGAGCCATTGGTGCGATCTGATTCAGTTCATCACGGGACTGAAGATCACCCGCGTGATGGCGGATCTAGTGACGATTCATCCCAAGCGGAAGCGGCCGAAGGTCGAG
>JAICUM010000817.1 GCA_025935855.1 Pirellulales bacterium
ATCGCGCCGAGCTCGACGCCTTGCTGGATCTTGCCGTGAAAGGTCTTCGCGAGCTCGACGCCGCCCAAGCGGCTGCGCTGTCCCGCTGATCGGAATCCACGAGTGGAAGTTCTGATCGCTACACGAAGTGCGGGTAAGCTGCGCGAGCTGCGTCCGTTGTTCGCGGCGCGCGGCATCTACGCCGTCGACCTCGCCGATACTCACGTCGCCGAGTCGCCGGACGAAGACGACCTGGAGGCGTTCGAGACGTTCGAAGAGAATGCCCTCGCCAAGGCGCGCCACTTTCATCGCCTCACTGGTCGACCCACCTTCGCTGACGATTCAGGCATCGCGGTGGCCGCGCTCGGCGGTCGACCAGGCGTGCGGAGCAAACGCTGGAGCGGGCGCAGCGACCTCACCGGCCAAGCGCTCGACGATGAGAACAATCGCTTGTTGCTCGAGGAGCTTCGCGCCGTCCACGGCTCGGATGCACGGCGCGCGAGCTACGTGTGCGCTGCCGCGTACGTCGACCGGTCGCACGAGTTCGTGCGCCTCGGCGAGGTGCACGGTCACGTGATCGAGTCGCCGCGCGGGACCGCCGGATTCGGCTATGACCCGTATTTTTTTGCCGACGAACTTGGAATGACGTTCGGTCAAGCGAGCCGTGAGGCGAAGGAGATCGTGAGTCACCGCGGGCGCGCGTTCCGATCGCTGCTCGCCGCGCTCGACGATCTCCAAGATCTCGATGATCTCCGTACGCCTACGGAGTCGCGCTAGCCGCTCGCGCCGGGTCGACGCGAAATTGATCAGCCCAGTTGATTCTCATTCGGTGGCCGGATACATTCGAAGGCTCGCGGGGCGTAGCGTAGCCTGGTATCGCGCCTGCTTTGGGAGCAGGAGGTCCCCGGTTCAAATCCGGGCGCCCCGACCTGCGGCACCATTTGCATGAAGCGCCAGTAGCTCAGTTGGATAGAGCAACAGCCTTCTAAGCTGTGGGTCGGGGGTTCGATTCCCTCCTGGCGCACCAGTGGCAGTGGTGGGGTTGGGAAGGAAGGTGGCAGGTGGCGGGGTGAGCAGGAAGGGGCTGCGGAGTGAGCTGGACCGTCGGCCTGGGGTGGCAAGGTTGTGGATGGGGCCGTTAGCTCAATTGGCAGAGCAAGCGACTCTTAATCGCTAGGTTGTAGGTTCGATTCCTACACGGCCCATCAGTAAACGCTAATCGCTGTAAGCTGTGGTTGTGGGTGGTAAGTGTTGGCGTAGCATCTAGTTAGACGGCGTGGCGACCATCGGAATGCCCGCCGGCAGGATTCGTGTTTTGGGCTGCGGCAGTCGCTCGGTTGCACCTTCGTTGCACTTTAGGAAGCGCCGCATCTTCGGACCGTCCTCGATTCGATGATGCCGGACACACAGCCACCGGACCTTGAGCGGCTGGTCGTAGTCTTCGTGGTGCGCCTCGACATTGCCCCGGCAGTCGGGGCCGTCCTGCTCGCACCGCCCCCACGAGAGGATGCCCTTCTGCAGCGCGTACTTGACCGCCCATCGGGCGGACGCGCGCCGCCGCTGCTCCTCCACTGGCAAGGCCGGG
>JAICUM010000192.1 GCA_025935855.1 Pirellulales bacterium
CCGCCGCCGCCCATGCCGCCAAGGTTGATGATGGGCATGACGAGGTCGGCCACCGGATAGACTTTGGTCTGAAGCCGCTTGCCAGCTTCTTCCTCGGTCGTAATCAGAAGCACTTCCTTGTCAACGACGTAGGTGAGCTGTTCCTGGCCGGCGTTCTTCAGCATCAAATCCAGCGCTGATTTTAACGACACGTTGTTGATCTGAATCGAGACTTCCTGATCGGGCGTCACGGCCACGGCGTCGAGCGCCTTGTTGTCGAATTGGATCGGAATCTCGTACTGTTCTGAGAGGATCGCGACGACCTGCCGCAAGGGCTGCGAAACGAAATCCAATGGACCCTTCAGCGGAGCGCGGAGAGCGCTGTAAATGCGATGCTCGTTGGCGCCTTCGCTCTTCAGGTCCACCGAGTAACTTCCCTTGCGGCGCTTGCTCAGCTCTTCCCAAATGGGCGCGTCCGGATAGACGATCGGCGGATTATCCGGAAATGGAATCGCGGCCAACTCGTTCTGGTACATCGTGTCCCAGGCCGCGTTGTGCCGGGCGGCGCGGGCGACTTGCATCAGGTAGTCGTGCCGCTTGAAGCGCGCCCACAGCGAGCCGACGCGCGGCGTGACGCCGTTGGGGTCTACCTCTTCGACGATCGAGGCGACGTCGTTCGCCTCGACGTACCGCCGTTCGTCCATTAGGGCGTTGAACCGGCTCATGAGCTGTTTCTCGCGCTCAATGCGGCGGGTCAATTGATCGTCGATCAACTGCTGTTCGCGCACCGCGGCGAGCTTCTCATCGCGTAGGCGGTCCAGCTCATCCTTCTGCTCCGCTTTCCGGGCCGCTTCGCGAATGGCCGTTTGCAGTTGGTCTTCGAGCGAAGCGCGTTTCGACGCCTCAAGCTCCGGCGTCCGGCGAACATTTTCAAGCTGCAGCTTGAGGTCTTGAATCGCCAGTTGCGGTTCGGTGGTCAGACGCTCGCGAGCGTCGGTAATTGTGTTTCGCACCTCGGTTTCGATCATTTGGCCAAGAGCCTTTCGTTCCTGCTCGACTTCATCCAGGAACGCGCCGCTGGGGCCGCGACGCTCCAGCAAGCCGGGCTCAGCCGGCGGCGCGGGAGCGGCCGGCGGGGCGACCAGACTGATCTCGCCATTCGCCGGAGCGGCGGGGGGAGCGGCATTTTGTCCGGCGTCCGGCGTCGCATTGGCCGCGGGAGGCTGCGCCCCCTCGCCAGGCTGCGGCTGGGTCACGGGATTCTGAAGGGCCGTCAGCACGGTGCGGGCCTGCGCGTTGTTCGGATCAGCCTTCAGCACGGTCTGAATGATTCGCTGGGCGCCGGTGCGATCGCCCGAAGCAATCGCCCGCTGGGCGAGCATGGTGAGCTGATCGGACTCGACGCCTTTCAGGCGGGCCAGCTCGTTAAGAGCCGCGATGCCAGCGGTGGGCAGCGTGATGCCGCCGTCGCGGCTGGCCGTGTCCGCCAGCGACGCCAGGTACGCGTTGTCCGCGTTCGAGGCTTCAGGCTTGACATTCCACTGCAGTTGGACGGCCTGTCCATCGCTGCCAGCGGCAGTCACTTGGACGCTCACCGGCTGAACCAAGTCGGCCGGCGTGCGGCCCAAGACGATGCTGTCGCGATCCGCGCGCAGCGGCGGAAACGCTGTCGGATACGCCTGGCCCAAGGCATTCGGCAATTGGGCTTTCGTCGGCCAAACAACGGTCGCCTTCGACCACGACGCGAGTAGCTTGCCGACCTTATCGGCGTTCCGCAGATTCTCTTCGCGAGCACGAGCGTCGGTGATCTGCGCCTTCTCATCCTGCCACACCATCGGTTCGGCCACATACACATTGCCGCCGGTCTGGTTGGCGAGCACCGCCAGCAGTTGCGCATCCACTTCCGGGCCAACGGCATAGCTGCTCACCGGCGCATGGGCGGCGCGAAGCTTTTCAACCAGCGGACGCAGCGTCGGCGCGTCGAGCAAATTCGCCATGCTCACGCCGTCGCCGATGTAAACGATCGCGCGGTTCTTCGACTGCGCTTTGTCAAACTGCGCGACCGCCGCGTTCAGCGCGCCCGCCATGTCGGTCGAGCCCAGCGGGGCCTGCTTGCCCAGCGCGTCGATGACGCCCTGCACGCCGGCGTCTTGCGGCTTGAGAAACGCCTCGGCAAGCGGCTTGGAATTCAGATCGACGGCGAGCACTTGCACGCGGTCGGTTGGCCGCAGTCCGGCGACCATCGTCTTGAGCGACTCGAGCGCCGTTTCCCGGAAGGCTCCTTGCTGGCTCGCCGACGTGTCGAACAGCACGACCACATCGACGCCGTCCAGCTCTTTCTTTGGCAGGTCGGCCGTGACGCTGAGCGCATACGAAGACTGGTTGTTCTGCCGATAGGTTTCCAGTTGCCCTGTGTTGGCGGCGTTCGCGGCATGAACCGTCGCGACGAACGAAAGAGCCGCCACGGTAGCCGCTATCCAAGAATGACTCGTGCGCATGGGAAACGCTTCCTCAATAAGTCTTCTGCACCACGCGCGCCGTGTTCCGGTTCGGCGACCGCGCCGCGCAGTCATCGCCAATGTGCTGCGTTCAGACGCCCTTCTCTTTCAACGGCTGCCGCCCTTGGGGCGCACCGCGATCTGCTCTCGCGCGTCGTACGCGCGCTCTCCAGCGATAAAACCGCCGGCACTACCAGTTTAAGCTGGCTGCGATAGGGTCGCCAGAAGAAAGTCGTTAGTTCGGGCAATCCGGCGTTTGAACCGGCGAGACAGCGCCGCCCACGGGAGGCTGGCGAGCGAGGCTCGCGGCCTAATCCCCACGATCGTCGCAACCGATTCTCTTGGCGGCCTTTACGGACCTTCCCCTGAGAGCGAGTGGCTGGATAATGAGGCCTTTCAGCGGCGCCGAAGGCGTCCGCGGGCATTGGCCGCACGGACCAACGAACACGCCGCCCGAGCCCCAGGGGGATGATCAGACCACATGCTTGCTGAGCTCTCGTTCCTGGGACAGGAATTTGCCTGGCGGGACCTGATCGTCGTCGGCCTGCTCGTCGTGCTGGAAGGCGCCCTGTCGATCGACAACGCGCTGGTGCTTGGCCTGCTCGCCAAGCCGCTACCCAGGAAACTGCAAAAGCGGGCGCTGACTTACGGACTGGTCGGCGCCTTCGCCTTTCGAATCGTCGCCGTGTTTATGGCCAGTAAGCTGCTGGAATGGCACGTCGTGAAGCTGCTCGGCGGCGGCTATCTGCTGTATATCGCCGTGAAACACCTCGTCTTTGAACGAGGCGGCGATGACGGCGAAGAGGGGCTTTCGGCATTGAACGAGCCGCTCATGCAGCAAATGCTCGGCCAAGGCGAAAGCTCGGCCGAGACCGCGAGCCAACCCGAGGCGGAAGGCCCGCACGCCACGCCGCTTGTTGAAGCCGATCACGTTCCGGGCCGGCAATTCTGGTCAACCGTTGTCGCCATCGAGCTAACGGACATTGCCTTCGCGGTCGATTCGATTCTGGCCGCCATTGGCGTCGTTGGCAGCAAGCCGCCGGAACACGAAGTGCATCCCAAGCTGTGGGTGGTCATCACCGGCGGGCTGCTGGGCGTCGTCCTGATGCGGTTCGCGGCCGTGATTTTCATCCGCCTGCTCGAGAAATTCCCTCGCTTCTCCACCGCCGCCTATCTGCTGGTGATGATCATCGGCGGCAAGTTGCTGGTCGATTGGTGGTTCAACGCCAAAGAACACGTCGTGAACTTTCATGATCCGCACCACGCGGCGTTTTGGCTGTTCTGGAGCCTGATGATCGTCTGTTTTGCTACGGGCTTCCTGCCGGAACGGCGCAAAACTGCCGCGAAGGGCCCGTAAGAGCGCCCGAGCAGCCTCGCCGGCCGATCCCCTCAGCTTTCCGTATTGAAAGGCGGATCGGCAGCCGCTTTGCACAGCCAACCTCTGACCGCTTGGCGGACGATGCCGCGACGGCACGCTGAACCGAATTGCCATCAACCTCGTAGTTAGCACTAATATCCGGCCCGCGCACTCGGCAGAAACTGCCCGCGGGGGCAAATAACTCGACGGAGTGAATGATGCCGCGAAAACGGTGGATTGCCATTGTCAGCTTGTTCGTCGGTCTGGCCGCCGGCGTTTGGATCGCGGAAGACTTGAAGGTGTGGCAACCTGCCGCCGCGCAAAACGCACCGGCTGAAGCCGCCCGGGCAACCAACGAAACGCAGGCCGGCGGCACGCTGCCGGCTCCTCGCCAAGCGGCGCCCATGCCGAGCGACCTGTCGCCGGATGAACAACGCAATATCCGCGTTTACGAATCGGCCAATCGCAGCGTCGTGAACATCGACACCAAAACGGTCGAAGTCGACAACTTTTTCATGATGCAGCGTGAAGCCGAGGGCGCCGGCTCTGGCGCCGTGCTCGATCGTCAGGGTCACGTCATCACGAATTACCACGTAATCGACGGGGCCCAGCAAATCACCGTCACGCTCTCGTCGAACTCGACGTATCCCGCGAAGCTCGTCGGCGGCGACAAAGAGTACGACATCGCCGTCCTGAAGATCGACGCCCCGCCGGCCGAGCTTTTTCCGATCACGATGGGCGCCTCAGACAATCTGCGCGTCGGCCAGCGCGTGTTTGCCATGGGCAACCCGTTCGGCTGGGAAGGCACGATGACTACGGGCATTATTTCCAGTCTGAACCGCGATCTGCCGAGCCGCGTTGAAGGCCGCACGATGAAGGCTCTCATCCAAACGGACGCGCCGATGAATCCGGGAAATTCCGGCGGGCCGCTCTTGGATAGCCACGGCCGGATGATTGGCATGTGCGTCGCCATTGCGACCCGAACTGGGGCGAATGTCGGCATTGGCTTCGCGATTCCCATCGACCGCATTAAGACGAACATTCCAGAGCTGATTCAGAAAGGCCACATCGTTCGCGCGGACATCGGCATCATCGACGTCGTGGAAACCGACTCCGGCTTGGTGATTCGACGGTTGAAGCCCGACGGTCCAGCGGCCAAGGCCGGACTGCACGGCTTTCGCATCGTTCAGCGCCGCGCCGGCAATGCGGCGTACAACGTGGTCGACCGCTCGAACGCCGACATCATCCTGGGCATGGACGGCGAAGAGATTCGCAGCGGCGTGCAGTTCCAGGACAAAATCTGGCAGCACAAGCCAGGGGACGTGGTGACCTTAAACGTCTATCGGGGCGGCAAAAACGTCGATATTCCCGTCACCTTGGGGGGTGACTAAGCGCCGCGAAAAATAAAATTTTCCAGGTGCGTCAAGAGAAGCTGGGCAATCTGCCAAAAATCCGGCGGCTCGCCGGCCGCTCGTGAGCGTGCGCCGCAAGATTCTTGCCTGCAACGAGTTGACGGCCAAATGACAGCACGCTTCTAGCATTCTTGCAAACTCGGGGCCGTCGTCGGTAGGGCAAACCGCACCACTCGCCGCCCCTTGCCAGGGCCTTCTCGACCGTTAAAGTCGCATGGTCAGCATTTGGTTCGCTCCATGGTAACGAGCGGCCGTTAATCGACGCCGAGCCGCCTTCGGCCGATTTTGTTAGTTCCCACCCCTGGCAGTGAACTTGACGAGGCATGGAAGCCGCTGGCTTCTTCTCCACACAGGCGCCTCCAAGGGACTGTCGCACTGATGCGAAGCTACGCGGCCGCGGTTGACGCACGTTTGATGGCGTCAAAGGCGGCTAATCCACGGTTCAACCGCCGCGAAGCGTTCGCAGCCCTCAAAAGGAGTTTTTCTGATGGTTCATTACCTCGCTGCCGCTGTGCTGGCCGCTTCGACTTTCGCCGTTACGCCCGAAAAGGCCACATGGCAAGCCGACTACGGCAAGGCGCTCGCGGCGACGAAGAATGATCAGCGTCCGCTTTTGGTCGTCCTGGACAACCAGGCTGATTCGAACACCGCCGAATCGAAGCTGTTGACCCCCGAGGGGGAACAAGCCCAGGTCCTGAAGGCGTACCGCGTTTGCCGCGTGGACGTCGCCAGCGACTACGGCAAGGCGGTTGCCAAAGCGTTCAACGCCAAGCAGTTCCCTTACACCGCGATCATCGACAAGACCGGATCGAAGGTGTTGTTCCAGAAGGCAGGCCAAATGACCGGCCAGGACTTCCAGGCGACGCTGGCCAAGTTCCAGAAGGGCGTCGCTCCGAAGGCCCAGACGGTCGGCTATCGCGGCACGATTCTGAATGCCCAATCGCGGCCAGCGAGCAGTCCCGGCTTCTGCCCGGCCTGCCAGCGGCGGGCGATGGGTTTGCAGTAATCGGATTTGTCTTGAACTCAACGCGGTCAGCCCGCCCCCGCGGGACTGACCGCGACAAAGCACCTAGACGGACAGCTTTGAGTCGAGCGGCCCAAGCGCAAGCCGGGGCCGCTTTTTTTATGTGCCGTGGCAGGAAGTGAACCGCGATGGCCGCCAATAGCCCCGACCTAGCTAGGTCGGGGCTAGCGCCGAAGTGTGGTCGGCCTTCGTGAAAACGCCGACCGCGAAACGCTGGCATGATCCTTGCTCGCTTACATACGAGCCAATCCCAAATGGGTCGCCCACTCGCCATTCGAGGCATGCCATGAAACGTACTTCTCCACTCCCCAAAGCCAAGAGCCAATCCATCTGGGCCGCCACCGTCAAGATGCCGGTTTGCCGGCGGCTGTCTCAGGACTTGGAAACCGACGTTTGCATCGTGGGGGCCGGCATCGCGGGTTTGACCACCGCGTATCTCCTGACGAAAGCCGGCAAGCGAGTCGTCGTGCTCGACGACGGCCCCCTTGCCAGCGGCATGACGCAGGTGACCACGGCCCATCTGTCCAACGCCATTGATGCCCGCTTCAAACGCATCGAGAGCCTGCACGGCGCGGAAGGGGCTCGGTTGACTGCTCAAAGCCACGCCGCCGCGATCGACCGCATCGAAGACACGGCGGCAGAACTGGAAATCGATTGCGATTTCCGCCGCGTGGACGGTTACCTGTTCCTGGCGCCGGGCGACGACGAGAAGATGCTCGAAGAAGAGCTGGCCGCTGCGCGACGCGCTGGCTGCGAGGTCGATCTTCTTCCGCGGGCGCCGCTCGATTCCTTCGACACGGGGCCGTGCCTGGCCTTTCACAATCAAGCTCGTGTTCACATTTACAAATACCTCGCGGGCGTCTCCCGGGCCATCAAAGAACAAGGCGGAAAGATCTTCACCAACACGCACGTTGACAGCGTTACTGGCGGTGAGAGCGCGGAAGTGAAGGCCGGCCAGTTCACCGTTCGCGCCAAACAGATCGTGGTGGCCACCAACACGCCGATCAACGACCGATTCGCCCTGCATACCAAGCAGGCGCCATACATGACCTACGTGATCGGCGCCCGTGTGCCGCGCGACGCCGTGACCGACGCGCTGTTCTGGGACACCGAGGACTTCTATCACTACGTCCGCCTCCAGCCGCTGGAATCTCCGGAGAGCGACTTCGGCTATGACCTGCTCATCGCCGGCGGCGAGGACCACAAGTCGGGTCAGGCCGACGACGCCGATGAGCGGCACGAGCGACTCGTCGCCTGGACCCGCGAACGGTTCCCGATTGAAGACGTCGAGTTCACCTGGGGCGGCCAATACATGGAAACCATCGACGGGCTGGCCTTCATCGGCCGAAATCCGCTGGACGACGACAATGTGTACGTTGTCACGGGCGACTGCGGCCAAGGAATCACGCATGGCACGATCGGCGGGATGCTATTGGCCGACATGATCCTGGGCCGAGAAAATCCGTGGGAAAAGCTGTACGATCCTTCCCGCAAGACCGTGAAGGCGGCAGGGACGTTTGCGAAGGAGAATCTCAACGTCGCGGGGCAATACGTTGATTGGCTGACGCCGGGCGAAGTCACCTCCGCCGACGAAATCCAGCCCGGTTGCAGCGCCATCATGCGTCGCGGGTTGAGCAAAGTCGCTGTCTCACGTGATGGGAACGGCAAGCTGACGGAGCTCTCGGCAGTGTGCCCGCACTTGCAATGCATCGTGCAGTGGAACAATGCGGAGAAGACTTGGGACTGCCCGTGTCACGGTTCGCGATTTCATGCGGACGGCCAAGTGATCAACGGGCCGGCGAACAGGAATCTTGAACCAATTGAAGCGAACAGTGAATCAGCCGCCGCGTCGAACTAAGCTTGCGACAGCCCCGACCTAGCTAGGTCGGGGCTATGGCGGCGATGCGTTCGAGGCCGGCTGAGATGTCGAGATCGAGCCCAGCGAATTTCCCCGCCTTGAGCTTCTCGATTGCGATCGCGCCCATCACCGCGTTGTCCGTGCAGAGCGATAGCGGCGGAATGTGCAGCTCGAACTTTTGCTCGGCGGCCAGCGATTCTAGCCGCTCGCGGAACGGCCGGTTCGCGGCGACGCCGCCGCCGACGCACAGCCGCTGATA
>JAICUM010000524.1 GCA_025935855.1 Pirellulales bacterium
CATCCAGCATCTAGCATCTAGCATCCGGTGTGTAGCCATGCGGCGTGGGGCGATTATTCTTTGTGGCGGCCGGTCGAGCCGGATGGGGCGCGATAAGGCGACGCTGCCGTTTGGAGCGGAGGTAATGCTGCAGCGCGTTGTCCGGCTGGTGAGCGAAGTGATCGAACCGGCGAACATCGTGGTGGTGGCGGCGCGAGGTCAATCATTGCCCCAATTGCCGCCGGCGGTGAAGGTGGCTCGTGATGAGCGTGAGTACCGTGGGCCGCTTGCAGGGTTGGCCACCGGCCTAAGAACCATTGGCGAACGTGTCGATGCGGCGTATGCCACGGGGTGTGACGTGCCGCTCTTGCAGCCGGGGTTTGTCGGCGCGATGTTCGCGGCGGTGGATGGATTCGAAATTGCCGTCCCGCGGGATGGCAAGTTTCATCATCCGCTCGCGGCGGTGTATCGGCCGGCGGTGCTGCCGCGGATTGAGGAGCTGCTCGCGGCGGATCGGTTGCGACCGGTGTTCTTGTTCGAGAAGGTGCGAACTCGCGAGGTAGATGTTGAGGAGCTGCGGGCGGTTGATCCGGGGCTGCTCACTTTGCGGAATATGAATGAGCTCGCGGACTATGAGCGGGCGCTGGCGGCGGCGGCCTTGGATTGCTGAAGCGATCTACGACAGGGCGCGTTGGAAGCGGGCGAGTGAGAGGAAGTCGACGGGGAGCCGCGTCTCGCCGCCGAGCATTAAGTCGGCGAGGGCTTGTCCCAGCACCGGCGTGAATTTGAAGCCGTGGCCGGAGAGGCCGGCGGCGAAGGCGATGCGCGGGTCGTCCGGCAGGCGATCGACGATGAAGTGCTCGTCGGGCGACATTGTGTACATGCACACGGCGTGCTTGGTGTACGGACGGCGGACGGTCGGCAGGCAACTCGCGGCGAAGGCTTCGACGGGGGCGCGGTCGCTGTCGCGGAGCGTGCGATCGACGGCGAGCGGGTCGTCTACCGGGTCGCCGCCGGAGTGCTCGGCCATTTTCAGGCCCTGCTCGTCCACCTGGGGAAAGCCGTAGAACACGCCTTGCGGCAGCTCGAACAGGTAGCAGGGAAAGCCGGCGTCGGTGCGGGTCGATCGGTCGTCGGAAGAAAACCACATGAGCGGTTTGCGTCGCACCTGAAGCGGAATGTTCAAGCTGCCGAGCAACTGACTGGCCCACGGCCCGGCCGTGACGATCAGCCGGCCGGCGGTGAAGTCGCCGCGGTTGGTGCGGACGGTGATGTCGCCGCTCGTGTTCCAGTCGTGGACTTCGACGCCGGCGAGCAGATCGGCGCCGACTTGCTGTGCCGCGATTAAGCAGGCGGCGACGCAGTGCTCAACATGCAGCCAGCCGGCGCGCTTCTCGAATACGCCAACTGAGTCTTCTGGCGGTCGGATAGCCGGCCAGCGCGCGGTGATTTCCGACGGCGTGAATTGCTCGACTGCCAGACCATGTTGTTCCGCGGCTTTCAGCACTCCTGGCACGACTTCGCCGTTTGCCGGGCCGACTTGTAGCAGGCCGGTTTCGTGCTTCAACCGCTGTCCGACTGCCGCTTCCAGCTCTTCCCACAACTCGTAGCTGCGAAGGAGCAGCGGCACGTAATCCGGGTGCTCGAAGTACGCCTGGCGGATGATGCGGGTGTGGCCGTGCGAGCTGCCGCGGTCGTGCGGCGGGTGGAAGCGGTCGAGGCCGAGAACGCGCACGCCGCGCTGGGCTAGCTTCCACATGGCGGCGCTGCCGACGCCGCCGGCGCCGACGACGATCACATCATAAATGTTGCTGGACATACGATGGCCTCTTGTTTGCGTTGAAGGCTCCGCGGGGCGGATTTTGGGATTTTGTCCTGTGCTGTCCCGCGCGAACATGGGGAGCGCCTGGAAAAAACCTGGGGGTTGGGCGGTGGCGCTGCTCTTAAGCCTGACTTGGGAAACGAATCGTGTGCGCGCTCCCCTGCGGCGGACCTTCGGGTTGCCGCTGCGCGGGTCCTAACTCCGATGGCCTTACTTTGCGAAATTCGATGAGAGAACAGGTAAACCTGATTGGCGCCTGAAATGCTGCTCTTCTGGACTTCAAACGCCAATGAAAGCCTGAATTTTTGATGGCGCCGCGGACCATGGTGTCTGCGGCCAGAACCGCTTCGGACGTCGCCATGCTTGCATCGGGGATGCACTACTTTCCACTGTCCTGGCCCTTCGTCTTCGGCCTGATGCTGCTGTTGGCGTTTTTGGTCGCACTGGTAGAGTTTCGCATCCTGCGGCATGTGTACGACCGGATCGGGATTCCGCCGCGGTTCGTGCTGTTGGTGCTGCTCGGGTCGCTGCTGGGCAGTGCGATCAACATTCCGGTGGCTGAGCTGAAGCCGGAGCCGATGGTGATGGCGCGCGTGGTGGACGTGTTTGGCGTTCGCTATGTAATTCCCGAGGTGCTTCAGTCGCCGGGGACGATCATCGCGATGAACGTGGGCGGCGCCGTGATTCCGACGATCGTGTCGGTGTACTTATTGAGCAAGAACGGCATTTTCTTGCGCGGCCTGATTGCGGTGGGCGTGGTGACGATCGTGGTGCATCAACTGGCCCAGCCGGTGCGCGGACTCGGGATCAGCGTGCCGACGCTTGTGCCGCCGATTGTGGCGGCCGCGGCGGCGATTGTGCTTGGCCGGCGAAACGCGCCGCCCCTGGCCTACGTGGCCGGGAGCCTCGGCACGCTGATTGGCGCCGACCTGTTGAACCTGGGTTTGATTCAAGGGCTGGGGGCGCCGGTGGCGTCGATCGGCGGTGCGGGGACGTTCGATGGAATCTTTATCACCGGCATTCTGGCGGTGCTGTTGTCGCCGGTGGCGGAAGTGGAGGCGGCCGACGATGAGCCGGCGGCGGGCGATTGAGGCGAGGCCGCCGTCGTCGTAGCGGTGACTTTTAGTCGCGGTGCGAATGAACCGCCCTTGAACTACGCGACGGTTGAAAACCGCCGCTACCGCTTGGAACTGCGCTCATTGCAAGACCGAAAGGCGTCTTCCGATTGACTTGCCGATTCGGTAGGGTCAGAATCTATACCAAAACGTGTACGATTCGCGTCCACGTTTTCTGTTCTCTGGGCGTCGCTTTTGGCTGAATGCCTGGCGCTGCTAATTCAGCTCCACGCGACTCCGGCGAGTGCGAGAGCGTTTGATTCAAACGGAATCATGGATCATTTGCGCCTTGGTTAGCCATCCCCCTGCAACTTCGGAGCAATCATCGGTCATCGCAGCGAGACCGTTGCACCGAGCGCTGGCTGTGACATACGCATGATCTAAATGGCGAAAGAGTCGTCCAACAATCGCTGGCAGTTTGTGCGCTCGTTGCCGCTTTGTTAAAGGAAGCTGTCATGGATGCTGCGATCTTTTCGAAACCCGTTCGGCGAACAGAGAACGAGCGGACGCTGGAATACAGGCCGCTTTTGGGCCGCCTCACGTCCGGCCGACCGTGGCTGTACCTGGCGAGCCTTGGAATCGTGATTCCGCTGTTTATCGCGG
>JAICUM010000366.1 GCA_025935855.1 Pirellulales bacterium
CATAGCTCAAACGGCTCCGTCGTGGCAAAGCCAAGCCCGTCGGCCGCTTTCAGATTCGCGCCGCCAATATCCAAAGCGAGCCAAGACATGAGAAGAGTTTGAGCGTTTCAACTGCCGTGAGAATCAAGCGAGTGAACTTGGCCTGGCGACTACCGTTCCATCCGCGAGAAATTCCACCGAATTGATGCGGCTCACCTCCACGGCTCGTCCTTGGGCGACGTCGAGCACCAGCTCCGCAAGATTTTGCTCCACTGCGCGGCGGACTCCAACGTACGACGTAGTGACGCGAGGATTGATTTCGATGACCACGTCTTCGCTTCCATCGCTCGCATCGCCCAATACCAGATCGACGCCCACGTAACCGCGGCAGGGCGGCATAGCGCCTAATGCCTTGATTGCCAGTGATTCGGCTCGCTCCGCGAGCGCTGCCTCGTCGATAATGGCTCCGCCACGATACGTGAATCGGCCATCGGCGGAAAGATGCTGCCAACACGCGGGAAGCGCAACCCGTCGCCGCTCACCACATAGCGCGGCCACGCTAGCCGCGCGACCCAGGCACAATCGCTCCAGCCGCATCTCCCAGGGATGCGGCGGCGGTTCGTCCCGCGAGCCGTGTACCAGCAGCGTATGCTGCGAGCCGGCGCCTTGCCGCGGCTTAAGAACGCCCGGGTACTCAAAATCAACAGGAAGCTTTTCCACGTCCGCTTCCAGAACCCGGCCGGTTGGCGCTGGGACGCCGGCGCGCTGTAGGCGTTCAACCGTGCGATGTTTGTCCGCGGCGAGGGCAATGAATTCTGGACTGGCGTTCAGCGACTTGCCTCCGGCCAGTTCCACGCGCCGTACTGTATTCAACAAGATATCGTCAAACTCCGGCGCCACGACCAGCGTCCAATCCGCTTCGCTCACCGCGCGCTCGAACGCTTCCGACCACTCCGGCTTGGAATGAATCTCTATAACGTCGCACCGTGGCAGCGCCGGTTCATGCAGCCGCATGTCGCGAAACGCCGCGACGCGGCAACCCTCGATCGCCGCGAAATCCTTCGCCAGCGCCGCGACCATCGCCGAGCCTTCCGCCAGCAGCGAAGCCGGCAGCCGCCCCGATTCCTCCACCAATCCGCCGCCGGTGATCCACTCGTAAAGAAAGACGCGCATGGTTCAAATGCGGAACGCGGAATTCGGAATGGAATAAAAGGAACCCGACTTTGATTCCGCATTCCGCATGGAGTTTACCCGCGGCGGCGGGAATTCCGCATTCAAAAGATTCCGAGTTGATCGCGCCCATCCTCGGTCATGCGGTCCGGCGTCCACGGCGGATCCATCACCAGCCGCACATCGACCGCGCCGACGCCCTCCAAGGCGCCGACCGCCATTTTCGACTGGGCCAAAAGCTGCGGCCCCGCCGGACACGCGGGGCTGGTCATCGTCATTTCTACATCGACGTTCGACTTGCCTTCGTCCGCTTCGGCGATCTTCACGTCGTAGATTAGCCCTAGATCGACCACGTTGACGAACAATTCCGGGTCAATCACCTGCTTGAGCGCTTCACGAACCTTATCTTCTTCGATGGGCATTCGATCGCCTTCCCATGTCTAAAAAATGAATGGCCCGCGGATGAACGCGGATTTAACGGATTACCGCGGATCAGAACCATAAATTTTATCCGTGTCGATCCGAAAAATCAGCGTTCATCCGCGTGCTATTTCCGTTCACGTTGAGTCATGAATCCGGACTAGCACCCGCTCGCCTTCGACTTTCACTTCATGGGCTACCGTCGGCTTTGTCGCCGGCATCGTTAGCGCGGCGCCCGTCGCCAGATCGAACTTCGCCCCATGCCGCGGACAGGCGATCGTTCGCTCTTGCGGATCGATCGGTCCCTCACTCAACGGTCCGCCGTCATGCGTGCAAACGTCGTCCAGAGCGTACCACCGTCCGGCGGCATGGATGAGCGCCACGAGTCGGTCGCCCACTTCCACCAGCATCGAGCCCGGATCGGGCACTTCCGTCACATTCGCGACAGGAACGAAGTCAGGCACGCTGGTCTCCATGAACCGAGTCGCTTGCCGCAAGATCAGTGCCCGATGGCCCGCACACGTTGGCCGATCGCCTCGCCCAGCGCTTCGCTGACGCTCTCGATCGGAATCCGGTCGAACACCTGCTGGAAAAACCCCTCAACAATCATCCGCACGGCCTCTTGCCGCGTGTAACCGCGCGTCATCGCGTAGAAAACTTGCTGCTCGTCCACGCGTCCGCTCGTGCTGCCGTGCGTGCAGCGGACGTCATCCGCTTCGATTTCCAGTCCAGGAATGGAATCTGCCCGCGCGTCCCGGGACAGCATGAGGTTGTCATTCCGCTGGTAGGCGTCGGTGCGCTGGGCGCCGCGATCGACCTTGATCATCCCGCGCCACACCGTGCGCGACTGGTCCTGCAGCGCCGCCTTGTACAACAAGTCGCTGCGGCAATATGGCGCCCGATGATGCTGATGCGTGTTGTACGACAGATGCTGCCGGCCCTGCGTGAACATCACCCCGTTCACCTGCGCTTCGGCGTCTTCACCTGTGAGCGCGACATGCTGGTTCACCTTCGCCAGCCGGCTACCCAGGGCGCCGATCGTCCACTGGAGATGCCCGCCCTTGGCGATATGCGCCATCTGGTGCGCAAAGTGCCACGTCTGATCGCCCCAGTTCTGCAGCGTGACGAATCGCAGCCGCGCGTTAGGTTCGACCACGAGTTCAATGGACCCGTTGTGAAATCCACCCGCGTTCGGCGACACGCTCGCCGTCTCGGCCAGCAGCGTCGCCTCCGCGCCTTCTTCCAGAATGACGAGGGTTTTGTTAAGGTCCACGCCACCGTCGCTCATCGCCGACAGCGACAAAAGCGGCTCGTCGACCCTGACGCGCCGCGGCGCGTACAATAGGGCGCCTCCGGCCCAGGCAGCGGCATTCAGTGCGGAGAACTTGTCTTTCGCGGGATTCACCAACCGCCGCTCGAAAAACGGCCGCAGCAAATCGCCGTGCTCGTTGAGCATCGCCGGCAGGCTGCCGAACAGCACGCCCTTGGCCGCCCATTTCTCGGCAAGCGTCGTTGTTGCCGGCGCGCTGTCAAGCGTCGCCGTGCTTCCAGCGAGTTGAACGCCGTGTGCAAGCAGGGCTCGTGGAAGCTCTGATTCAGCGCCGCCGCTTGGAAAACCGAACCGATCCAGCTTGAACAGCCGTACGTCGGTTCGTATCCACTCTTCGTCATTACGCGCCGGCATCCCGAGATCGCGAAAGCGGCCCCATGCGTCGCGGCGCAGGTCGCTCAACCAGCCCGGTTCATCCCGCGCGGCGAGAAACGAATCAAAGGCCTCCTGCGTGAAGCCGGTCGAAACAAGGGTGCTGGGCATTGCGGTAATAGAAAGAACCTTCCGCTCACTTATTCAAACAATTCATCCACCGACATTTTCCACCCGGGCACGGCGGGCTCGGCTTCCGCCATTTCCCCACGTCGATAAACTGTCGGCGTCTCGGGTGAGGCCGCGTGATAGACGCGAACCACCTCTTCATCTTGCAGATCGACGTCCCACACCACCTTTGTGCCCGCGGCGAAGTAGTCGTCGCGCTTTTTAGCCATTTCGCGCTCAGCACTCGGACCATAGTCGCCTTCGCTGCGAACTTCGGCCGCAAAGTCAGGCGCTTGGGGCAGAAACTTCATACCCGTTCGCGGGCCCGTATAAAAGGCGGCGTCAGGACTGAAAGACTTACGATTGGCCAGATCCGTGAGAAAGCCGACATTGTCCGGCAATGCAACTCCGCCAGCCTTTTTCTCAATACGGCGGAGGCTCGCGAAAATGGCGCCACCGGCTCGTCCTGGATTAAAACCGGTTGGGCTCATCAGAAGAATGCGACCGCCGATAATTTCAGCCTTGCCAGGAATCTTGTACAGATCGGCGATTAACTGCTCGGTTAGTGAATCGGTGACGGTGCTCATTTGTTAGCAATGGATGTCGGCTCTTACCCCACGCTGCCTTCCATCTGCAGCTCGATCAGCCGGTTCATTTCGACGGCATACTCCATCGGCAGCTCCTTGATCAGCGGCTCGATGAACCCGCTGACGATCATCGAGCTCGCCTCGGCTTCGCTCAGCCCGCGGCTCATCAGGTAGAACAACTGTTCCTCGCCGATGCGTGAAACGCTCGCCTCGTGCTCGACCTGCACGTCCTGCTCTTCAACCTCGATGTAAGGGTACGTGTCGCTGCGGCTCTGCGGATCGAGAATCAGCGCGTCGCACACCACGTTGCTCTTGCAGTCCGTGGCGCCGTTCTCGACCTTGCACAAACCGCGGTAGCTCGCCCTGCCGCCGTTCTTGGATATGCTCTTCGAGATAATCCGGCTCTTCGTGTGCGGCGCCGCGTGTACCACTTTCGCCCCGGCGTCCTGGTGTTGGCCCTTCGACGCAAATGCAATCGACAGAATCTCGCCGCGGGCGCCCGGCTCCATCATGTACACGGCCGGGTACTTCATCGTCAGCCGGCTGCCGAGGTTGCCGTCGATCCACTCCATGAGGGAGTTTTCGTAAGCCATCGCCCGCTTGGTCACGAGGTTGTAGATGTTGTTCGCCCAGTTCTGAATCGTGGTGTACCGGCAGCGGCCGTGCTTTTTCACGATGATCTCAACCACCGCCGAGTGCAGGCTTTCGCTGGAATACATCGGCGCCGTGCAGCCTTCGACGTAGTGCACCTCGGCGCCTTCATCGACGATGATCAGCGTCCGCTCGAACTGGCCCATCCGCTCCGCGTTGATGCGGAAGTAGGCCTGCAGCGGAAACTCGATCTTCACGCCCTTGGGGACGTAGATGAACGAGCCGCCCGACCACACCGCCGAGTTGAGGGCCGCGAATTTGTTATCCGCTGGCGGAATGATCTTCCCAAAATATTCGCGCACCAAGTCCGGATAATCGCGAACCGCCGAATCGGTGTCGGTAAAGATCACGCCCTTGAAGGCAAGATCTCCGCGCAGGATGTCGTGGATCCATCGCGGTGAGACGCTGGCCACTGCGTCGCTGTCGACTTCGGGGAACGACACGTGCGCGGCGAGCACCGCGGGCAAGCCGTTCGCGATGAGGCGCCGGTACGGCATGA
>JAICUM010000154.1 GCA_025935855.1 Pirellulales bacterium
GTTCTTCGAGTTTCGGCTCGCCGCTGTTTTGTTTTTCGGCGGAGGCGTCTTTCGTTGGCAGATCGGTTGGCGAAAGGATATCGGTCGGAAGTTCCGCGAGCTCGACTTCGAAATCCAGCTCGTCTTGGCCACGGAGCGCGGTGACGGTGAGTTTGTCGCCGGGCGTTTTCGCGTTTAGCTGGGCAACGGCCTCGTTGAGCGTGCTGATGTTTCCTTCGCCGAGCTTGGTGATGCGGTCGCCGGGGCGGAGTCCGGCCTTGTCGGCGGGGCTGTCGGGCCAGATGGCGCGGATGGGGATGCCGGGGGTTGGGTTGTTAGGCGTCGTCGGCGCCGCTTCACCGCGACCACCGGTCGCGGGTTTATGGTCGTCGTCGGTAGCGTCGTCATCGGTTGTTTCGGTTTGGTTATCGGTGGCCTCGGCAGGCTGCGCGTCGTCGCGCGCCGGGAGGATGCCGAGGAAGGCGTGACGGAACGCGGGGAGCTTGTCGGTGAGCTTGATTTCGGTTTCGAGCTCCTTCGCCTTGTCGCCGGCGCCGCGGCTGAGCGTGACCTTGAGCACGTCGCCGGCGTAGCGCGGCAGCACTTGGAAGCGGAGGTCGGTCTGCGTTTCGACCTTCACGCCGTTCACCGCGACGATGCGATCCTTCAGCTTCCAGCCAGCGGCGGCGGCCGGGGAGCGCGGACGCACGGAGGTAACAATCGGCGGCTCGACGTGCGGATTGCCCGGCTTGAGTCCGACGCCGAGGATGCCGCGCTTGAGGTCCTTTTCTTCTTTCCAGCGATCGAGCACGCCGAGCACGTGAGCGAGCGGCACGGCGAAACCGATGCCGGAGTCGTAGAACTCCGAGCCGGCGAGGACCGCCGCGTCGTCGCTGCCGGCGGCCTGCGGCGACATGGGCACGAGCACGCCGAGGACGCGGCCGCGGATGTCCACGAGCGGGCCGCCGTAGTTGGCGGCGGAGACGTTCGCGTCGGTCTGCAGGGCGCGGCCGTGCATGCGGTTCACGGCGCTGACGACGCCGACCGACATGTTCACCTTGTTCGCCTGGTAAGTGCGGCCTAGGGCAATCGCCCAATCGCCGACGTGGACTTCCTCGAGCTTCGCCGGTTCGGGCGTCGGCAGATTCTCGGCGTCCACCTTGAGCAGCACGAGCATGCGGTTCGTGTCGCGGCCCACCAGTTCGGCGGGGCGCTCCTTGCCGTTAGGCAGGCGGACGAGAATGGACGTCGGCTGCTGAGCGAAGTTGAAGGCGCTGGAGACGATGTAGCCGTCGGCCGAGACGATGAGGCCGGTGGTGGGGCCCTGGCCGAGGATCTGGCGGCCGATTTGCTCGACGCCGCCGATGGTTTGGATTTGGACGACGCAGTTGGCCACCGCATCGGCGGCCGCGTCGAGGGCTTTTTGTTCCAGCGCGGCCAGGTCGGCGGAGGCGCGCAGTGGCGACGCCGTTACGCAAACGACGGCGAGGGCGAGGGCGAGCAGCGCCGCGATGGTGCGGTGGGGGTGATTCAAGAACTTGTGGCCTTACTTCTCGGAGTCGTCGGAGGGGGCTTCTTCGGCGGGCTTGTTGGCATCTTCGGCGCCGGGTTTGTCTTGTTCCGTGTCATTTGCGGCCGACGGCGGCTCGGCGGGGGCCTTGGTCTCGCCGGCGGCGTCTTCTGCTTCGAGTGACGTTTCGATGAGCTTGCCGTCGCGGAGGACGGAGAGGCGGACGGCGTCGAACTTTTCGCGGCGTCCGATGGCGGCGACGACGGCGTCGCAACTGGCGGTTGGTTCGCCTTCGACGAACACGACCAGGTCGTCGGCCTTCAGACCGGCGCGGGCGGCGGCGGATTTTGGCAGCACCGAGTCCACGTAGGGCGGCGTGCGTGGCAGGACATCTGGGACGAGGACCAAGCCGAGCTCGGCGAGCGACAGCGGCTCGGTCGGCTTGCCGGTGGATTCGTCCGGCTTCACGGACTGGCCATTGCGCATCTGCTCGACCGATGCGATGAATTGATCGACCGGCAGCGCGTAATTCAGCCAGGCGTTGGTCGTGCGGCTGCGCAGCTCTTTGCCCAAGAGACCAAGGAGCTCGCCGCGCCAGTTGACCAGCGCTCCGCCGGCGGCGCCGGGGTTGTTCGCGGCGGCGTCCACGATGTAGACGTTGCCGCGGTAGCTGGCCTCGAAGGCGCCGCGGCGGGCGTCCAGCGGGGCGACGGCGGTGACGACGCCCTGCAGGACGCTGACCGGCTCGTCGCCGCCGGCGATGTTAAACAGGTTGCTGGCCGCGAGAACGCGATCGCCGACTTCGGCGGTGGCCGCGGCGGCGAGGTCGAACGCCGGCAGGGCTTCGCCTTCGATCGGGAGCTTCAGGAGGGCGAGTTCGCGCACGGGATCGACGCCAAGCTGTTCGGCTTTGAACTTCCGGCCGTCGTCGAGTACGACGGCGAGGTCGTCGGTGTCGAGGACGTAGCTTTGCACCGTGAGGACCTGGCCGTCGGGTGAGATGAGGATGCCGGTCTGGTAGGCTTCGAGGCCTTTGACGCCGCCGGCGCCGTAGATTTTGACGATCTTTCGCTGGAGGTCGCGGATGGTTTGGTGGAGGGAGTTGCTGGGGGCTGCGGCTTGAGCCGGGGGCGCGCACAGTAATGACGTTGCGATGATGAGCGTGAGCGCTGCGGCAGGTGCGGTTGCGCGTCTCGGCGGGGCTGCGGCGAGTGCTGAAGCACGTCGCCGCCCGGGGGAGTGTGGGGTTTGGCGGTCCGGGTTCATTTGGCGCCGCCTGCCGGCTTGGGCCCGGCTTTGACGTCCCACTTTTCGATGACGAGCTCGGCGAACGCGGGAGCCAACGGGTCGCCGTGGCGGACCAGCCAGCGTTTCGGCAGGCGGCGGCCCTCGAACTCAGTGAAGTTCGAGAACGACAACTCGCAGGGATCGGCGTCGTCCTCGGCGAACAGCTCGATGCCGGTGACGTCGCCCGTGTCGTCGGCGAAGAAGAAGCGTGTTTCCATGCCTTCGAACATCGCGACGACGCAATCTTCCACGCGGTTGTCCGGGCCGTGCGGCAATCGGCCGAGGTAGTACACCTCGCCGAAGCGCTGCAGGCCGCGATCGACGAGCCGCTGCCAAGCGTGAACGGCGAGCAGCAGTCCGCCAGAGCCCGGCGGGCTAAGTTGCTGGGAGAGGTCGTCCGCGAAGATGGCGCCCGAGTTACCGGTCGGCAGTTTGATCTCGGCCTTTTGCTCGGTGAGCTCGAGGGTGAAGCCGCCGCCAGTTTCGAGCTTGCCGGTGAGGGTCCAGTTGTAGCCGGCGTTCTCGATGGCGGCGCGCTTCAGGTAGGTGGACCACAGCCGCTCTTGGGCGTCTCGGTTATACCAGTAGTTGGCGTAGCCGCGGCGCTTCGTGTAGCGGTCGGCGACGGCTTTGGGCAGCTTCGGCTCCTTCATCAGGCGGTTGAGGCCGGGGAGGCGCGGCTGCGGGGCGTCTTTCTTTGGCTGCTCAGGGTCCTTGGGCGTTTTTGGTTTCTTTTCGTCGCCGGGCTTTGGCTCGGGTTTGTCCGGACGGCTGGGGTTTTCCTGCTCGTGCTGCACGAGGGCGACGAGCTCCGATTCGTCGTGTACACCCATCAGGCGCACCTGCGTGTCGTAGGATTTCCCCTCGCGGCGGTAGGTGAGCGGGACGCGCCAGTTGTTCGGGTAGGTGCCGAGGATGTTCTTCAGCGCGTTGGCGGTGGTGATGTCGCGGCCGGCAAATCGGACAATCGCGTCCCCATATTGCAGGCCGCGGCGGAAGGCGTCGCTGGTTTCGAGGATGTCGTCCACGGTGACGCCGCCTTCGCCGGTGGAGACCGTGGCGCCGAGCGTGGCGTGGTCGAGGATGCGGCCGCTCTTGAGATGGCCGAGGAACCGCATGATCTGGTTGATCGAGATCGCGTAGCCAACGCCGACGTTCACGCGGCCGCGCTTCTCGAACGAGCCGCGGCCGTTGATACCGATGAGCTGGCCGGCGGCGTTGAACAGCGGGCCGCCGGAGTTGCCGGGGTTGATGGCGGCGTCGGTTTGCAGGCAGTCGGTGTATTCGAGCAGCGTGCCGGCGGGATACTGGTAGCGGTGGACGCCGGAAATGAGGCCGTAGGAAATGGTGGGGTGGAAGTCGTCGGCCAGTAGGAACGGATTGCCAGCGGCGAAGGCCCAGTCGCCGACGCGCACGCTGTCGCTATCGGCAATCTCGGCGACGGGAAAATCCTTGCGGCCGAGCAGTTGGATCAGCGCGACGTCGCCCACCGGGTCGATGCCGACGACGACCGCGTCGTACAGCTTGCCGTCGGAGAGGCCGCACTTCATGGCGGGAATGCTTTCGGCGACGACGTGGAAGTTGGTGAGCGCGAAGCCATCAGGCGAGATCAGGACCGCCGATCCGCCGCCGGTTCCGCGGGCGTCGAAGGCCGCGACGGTGGCTTTCGACGCTTTGGCGATGGCGGCGGCGCGCTCTTGCTGCGCGGCGAGGACCGCCGCATCAGGCTCCGTGGCGCCGCGCACGGTGGCGCCGCTGCTCAGGAGCAGGGCGAGAATCAGGCTGAACGCCACGCGGGTCATTTGGTTAATCGGGCCTCGGCAAGGTGCAGGCGGTCGCCGTAGTCCAGGTTTTCGCCGTAATCGACGATGATTTGCAAGCGGTGCGCCGACTGGAGCTCGACGTCGATCTCCGTGGGCGAACCCTTGCCGTCGATGGGGCCTTCCCACAGCACGCGATCGTCGCCGCGGATGGTGAGCTGGACGTGGCCTTGGCTTGCGGAAAGCGGATCGATTCCGGCCGTCGCGAGGAACCGCTTCATCCCGGCGGGGATGCGGTAAGTCAGCTCGGTGCGGCTGCGGATCGCCAGCCCTTTATTATAGGTGCGAACATCGCGGCGGCTGCGAGCCACGTCGTCTTTCCAGAGGAGCGAGAGCGGCGAGCCGGAGTAGGAAATGTCGTTTCGCGGCTGGCCGTATTCGGCGATTGTCGCGGCGCCGGCGGGGAGGGCGACGCGCGGCGTCCAACGGATGTCGGTGGGCTTGAGGTCGCTGAGATACGCGATCTTGCCGGCGGAGAAATCGGCGCGCTCGACGTCCGCCATCGGAAGTTCGAGCCTAACGCCCGCGGGGGTTTTCACCTGCAGGCGGTCGTCCTGCAGCTCGACTTCTCGGGCGGCGATGGTTGAGCCGTCGGCGAGGCTCAGTTCGCAGGTGGCGTCCGGGAGCTTGCGATTGGTCGGCTGGTAGAAGACGATCGCCGCGACGCGCGGACGCTTCAGCTGGACCTTCGTGCCGTCCCAGTCGAAGTGGATTTGCTCCGCGGTCACGTCGCCGACTGTGCCGGTGAGGTAGTCCATGGCCTGCGTGTCGGGCTTGGTGACGACGAGGGAATCGCCGGCGGGGTTCTTTTGCTGGATCTGCGTGAGGGCGGTTTCCTCGGCGGCGCTTTTGGGCTGCAGCTCGATGAGCTTGATCAAGTCGCGGGAAACGGTGAGCGGTTTAGCGAAGTGGCCGCCGGTGATCGTAGCTTTGCGGTCGGCGAGGGTGAAGGTGGCGTAGCCGAGGCGCGTGCCGTCCACGAATTCGACGTTCAGTGGGGCCGGGGCTTGAGCCGGCTTTTGGGGTAAGCGAACGTCAAGAACTTGGCTCGTCGAAAGCTTTCGCTCCTTGCCGCCGGCGGCGATCGTCAGCTCTTTAGGCGTCCAGGCCGTGAGCCTGCCGGAGAGGGTGCGACCGTCGAGCGTGGTGAGCGTCGGCTCGGCTACGGCGCCGGTCGCGGTCAGCAGGAGTGTCAGCAGGAGAGCGCTCATAAACACCGGCAGGTTGAACTCGATAGAAGCAAAGACGGCGTGGTTATTTTTCTGACGGTGATGATGCTGGCGGAGATTTCGGGGCGGGGGCGGCGGATTTTGCCGGCGCCGCCGCTTCGTTCGATTCGTTGGCTAATTCGCGGAAGTAATCTTCGATCAACTCGCGGTAGTGGGCCGGAAAGTCGCGGCCGATTTGCTGCAGGGCTTGCTCGCGCTCCTTCGGCGGCAGGTCGCCCCAGCCGGACTCGTGGCCGATGTCGCGTCGATCGACCTTCATCGGCCCTTTGAGCTCGGCGATGCGGCTGTCCTCCATCGGCTTCGACGTCTTTCCGGAGGATTTGCCGCTGGCCTGGGCGGCGGCTTGCTGCTGCTGTTGGCGCTGCTTGTCCTCCAGGTCCTTGATTTTTTTGTCGAGCGAATCGAGCACGCTCTTTTCGACTGCCTGCACCTTGTTACCTGCGCGACCGTAGGCCAGGCGGCGGCGGATGTCTCGCATGCGGCGGGCGATGTGATCGAGCGATTCGTCCTCGAGGCCGCCGAGGTCTCGCTGCACAAGCTGCGCCACTTCGTGATAACGCCGCGGCAATTGGTCGTCGTGCTCCATCAGGCCGGCGAGCGCGGCCCGCGCTTCATCCGGCCGGACGAGCTGGTGGTAGGCGACCATCTTGTAGAACAGCAGCGCCGCGGGGTCGATGACATCGGCCGGCCGTAGCTCGCCGACTTGCTCCAGCACTTCGTCGTACAGACCGTACTGAGCCAGCCAGCGGGCGTAGTATAAGCGTAGGTTATTGCGGAGAAAGTCGGGATTCTTCGAGTCGGCGAGCCACTCGGGCTTGGGCGTGCTCGGACCTTCGTAGGGCCGGCCGCACTGGCTGACGAGCGCCTTGGCTTCCGGCGATGCAAGGGCGAGCGACTGAGCGATGCGATCGAGCAGCGTGCCGGGCGCCGCGTCGGCGGGGGCTTTCTTGGGCCAGAGCTCGCGAACTTTGTCGGTGGCCTGATCGTCGAGGTTCGCGTCGTCGAGCCACGCGAGAGCTCGTTTGCGAACGGAGTCGTAGGTGGGCGCCTGCCAGCTTGGCTCGAAGGCGATTTCCGCGTGCGCGCTCTTCAGCTGAGCGCTCACGTTCAGCAAGCACAACGCGGCGACGGCCACCGTGATTCTGGCAAGCGGTACGCGTCTCATGGCTCCTTGGTCCCCAAGTCGTGCGTCGCCTGGAAGATTTTTTGCTGGCGGATCGAAAGCTGGTCGAGGCCTTTGAGCAAATCGCCATCGACAGCCTGCTCGCCTTCGATCATGGCGCCGTACTGCTTCGTGCGGTTGTTCACGCGGGACTGCAACGAGCGAATCATACGCAACTCGGCGATGCGATTCACGAGGGCTTCCTCGTCCGGCTGACCGCCGCCCCCGCCCTGCGGAGGCTTGCCTTTGTTCTCGCGCAGGTCCTTGAGCGCTTGCTGCATGGCGGCGAGGGCTTCCTCCAGCGCGGAGATCACGTCCTCTTCCAAGCCCTGCGTGATCATATCGACCTTCACGTCGCGCAGGCGGTCGGTGATGGTTTGCATGTCGTCGCGGGCTTGCTCGATGGCTTCGGGGAAGGCGATCGACGTGCCGTCTTCGCGCAGCAGGACGAGCGCCCGGTCGGCTTCGCGGACGATGAGGCTTTCCTTGCGTGAGAGGCGGCCGGTGGCGATTTCCACTTCGTGAGTGGGCGCCTTGCCGGCGGCGGCGTCGAGCTTCTTGGTTTCGTCGTACACTTCGGTCTGCTCTTCGAGCATTTTGCGGAAACGCGCTTCGAGCATGACCAGCATTCGTTCTAACTCTTCCTCGCGAAGCTGGCGAAGGATGCGCTCCAATTCGGCCTTGGCTTGTTCGAGCTGCTCGACCGCTTTTTCCTGGTCCTCGACGGCGCCTTTGCGCTTGGATTCGTCGAGCTGCTTCTGGGCCTGTTTCATCCGCTCCTGGGCGCGGCGCAGGCGCTGGGCGGCGCGCTGCATGGGACTTTGCTGACTTTGCTCGCTTGGCGATTGCTCGTCGCTGGGTTGGCCGGAGGATTCGGACGGCTGGCCGTCGCTGGGCGAGTTTTGGCTTGGTTGGCCATCCTTGGGCTCGCCTTGGCTCGGCGACGAATCGCTGGGCTTGCCGTCTTGCGGTTTGGCGTCGCCCGATTTCGGGGAGCTGCCGTTCGGCTTGCCGGACTTTGGCGATTGGCCGTCTTTGGGCTTCGCGGATTTGTCGTTGTCTTGGTTCTTTTTGTCGCTGCTTTTGCCGTCGCCTTTTTCCTTGTCCTTATCCTTGCCGGGTTTCGAGGAATCGGCGTCTTTGGATTTTTGCTTGTCCTTGTCCTTGTCCTTGTCCTCGCCTGGTTCCGCGCCCGGCTGATCTTTGCCGGCTTGCGGTTGGCCCGAGGAGCCGTCCGCCGCTTTGCTCTTCGACTGGCTTTCGTTCTGTTCGATTTCGTCGCCGAGCTGGCCGGTCTTGTCATCGACCCTGCTCTGATCCTTCGAGAGCTCCTTGGAATCGTCGCCGCCATCGGTGCGGGCCTTCACGCCGCGCTGCAGGCGGATGATCTTGTTGAGGTCCTGCAGGTAGCGGGCGATCTTCTTTCGCTCGGATTCGATCTGCCGGTCGCGGTCTTCTTGGAGCAAGAGATCGAGCAGCTTTTGCAGCTCCGCGTGCAGTTGGGTCTGGCCGTCGATGGCGGGGGTGAAGCTTTCCTTGTCGAGTGCGGCGACGACTTTGTCGAACTGCCCGGCGACGTCCTTGCTGCGGCTCTCGGTGATGAGCTGCTGCAAGAGGGCCGCCCGCCGCGGCTGCGCGGAGCGCGACAGCTCGGCCAGCCGGCCGACGAGCAGCTCCAGGTGGTCGTAGCGCTCGGAGAGCCGTTTCTCGATTTGGGCAAGCGACTCGTCGTTGGCCGGTGGAGTGGGAGCCGGCGCGGCGGCAGGGGCGTTTGACGGCGGCGCCGCCTTCCCCTGAGCGCCAACCGGCGCGCTCAAGCAACACATCGCAAGTGCGATGGCGATCGATGCTGAGCTTGCCAGGTAAGACTTCACGTTTATTGTTCGTCTTCTTTAGGCCTGAAAGGCCGCTAGGACAGCCCAGGGCGCAGCCCTGGGTAGTACGTTGTGTTCGATGTCTCTTAGCCCTGTAAGGGCGCGCTAACTGTTGACTTGATGCGTTAGCGCGCCCTTCCAGGGCTATGGATTTTACGGCGGACTTAGTTCCCAGGGCTTCGCCCTGGGCTTTCATAACGCGGCCTTTCAGGCCTTAAGTTCTATCACTTTGGTTTGACAGTTGTGCTCGTTCTACGGCTGAATCAAGCCGCGTAGTTTTTCGCGTTGTTGTTGCTGGGTTTTTTCTTTGAGCTGCTGCTGGTCGTTGACGATGCCGCGGAGGAGCTCCACCAGTTCATTGTAGCTTTCGAGTTCCAACATGCGATCAAGGACGGCTTGCATGGCCTTGAGCACGCCATCGGCTTCGGCTTTGGCAGCGGCGAGCGGTTCGGCGGCGCTTGCGGCGCTTGCCTCGTAGGCGGTCTGCGCGGCGGCGAGCCGTTGTTCGAGGCGGGGCAGGAGCTCGCCGCTGATGGATTTGAGCGGTTCGGCGATGCCTTGCTCCAAGCGTTCCTTGAGTTCCTCCGTGTCCACGCGGTTGTTGATCAGCTCGGCAACGATTTCGTCAAACCCGTCGGCGACGCCGGCGGTCTCGAACGCCATTTGGGTCGAGCTCTGGCCGGCGCCGGTGAGGCGGGAGCGGTCGCGCTCGCGGATGCGTGTCGCGGCCCCAGAAACCGGGGCGCCGGGTGTTTAAGACGCCCCAGTTTGGGGGGGCGCACAATAAAAAACGGGCTGACACTCACCGGGGGGAAGCCTA
>JAICUM010000302.1 GCA_025935855.1 Pirellulales bacterium
CCGGCGAAGCGGTTCGCAGCCTGTCGATGGACAACCGAATGACCGTCTGCAACATGTCGATCGAAGCTGGCGCCCGCGCGGGGATGATCGCACCGGATGAAACGACGTTCGCCTATTTGAAAGGCCGGCCATTCGCACCGAGCGGCGCCGCCTGGGACAAGGCCGTCGAGCGCTGGCGCAAGCTACCCACCGACGCCGGCGCCAAATACGACAAATCGCTCGTCTTTAAGGCGGCCGACATCGCACCCCAGGTCACCTGGGGCACCAATCCCGGCCAGGTGGCGCCGGTGAACTCCAAAGTGCCGACGCCGACGCAGTACTCCGATCCGACGGATCAAAAGACCACCGCCCAATCGCTCGATTACATGGGCCTGAGCGGCGGCGAGGCGATCACCGAGCTGAAACTCGACCGCGTGTTCATCGGCTCCTGCACGAACGCCCGCATCGAGGACCTCCGCGCGGCCGCCGCCATTGCCAAAGGCAAGCGCGTCGCCCAGCACGTTCACGCGATGGTCGTTCCCGGCAGCGGTCAGGTGAAAAAGCAGGCCGAAGCCGAAGGCCTCGACCGCGTGTTCAAGGAAGCCGGTTTCGATTGGCGCGAGGCCGGCTGCAGCATGTGCCTGGCGATGAACCCCGATAAACTCGCCCCCGGCGAACGCTGCGCCTCAACCAGCAACCGCAACTTCGAAGGCCGCCAAGGCAAAGGCGGCCGGACGCACCTGGTGTCGCCGGCGATGGCCGCCGCCGCCGCCGTGGCGGGGCACTTCGTCGATGTCCGCGAGTGGGATTAGTACGAGAATGAAATGCGAAATTCCTTTTTGATATGGAACCGAATCTCGGTTGTAGGCGCGATAGCAATCCTGCTCGCAACCGCCATCCCTACCTATGCCGAGTCTTCAGTTGAAACCCGCGCTCCCTCGGAGCACAAAGATCTCGATTGGGATAACAACGGAAAACTTGACGCCTACACGGAACACTACACCCTCAGCAAGGATCTGATAGTAAAGACATACGAACGCTTGAATGAGGACGCTCAGACACTTAAGGGGCGGGCGACCTCGATCAAGTTCCAAGGGAAGGAAATTTGGAGCGAGGTCTACATTCCATCGCTTCGAGAGCGTACTACCACTGTGGCACAAAAGAGTCCCTTCCAGATAAGCATGATTACTCATGCGAAGTCTAGCACAGTTACCCTCGCGTTGAATGATGGAAAAGCTCATCTGGTTGCTGCGCTTGTCAGCGAGAAAGACGGGCGGTTTGCTCCCGTGACAGAAAAAGAACGCGATCGCATGCAGAAAGTGGGGCAGGCTGTCGCGAATTTTTTCCTAGGCGTGCTTGACCAAGCCGATGAGTTGAATGCGTCTGAGAACGCCTCGAGCAAATCTCATTAAGTCCGGGACTCCTCATGACAGAATCAACCCCTATTAACGCAGTCGCCGCGGGCGTAATCGCCGCTCCGTCTTCGTTCAACGCTGTCACGGTCCTTCCCCAAAACGGCTTTTCCGAAGTGCGAATTCCCGGCGAGGCGTACACGCTCGAGGGTTTTCGCCGGTGGCTGCTCTCCGAAGAGGCGCCGGAACGTGGGCGCTTTACTTTCGTTTCAGGAGAACTCATCGCCGACATGAGCCCCGAATCCTACGAACATCACAACGCCGTGAAGGTCGAGATCACCTCCGTTCTTCACCGGCTGGTACGGCAAAGGAAACTTGGCCGCATCTTCGGCGATCGAATCTTAGTCAGTAACCCTGGGGCGGGCCTATCAACCGAACCAGACGCGACATTCGCCATGTTTGAGTCGCTGCAATCAGGGCGCTGCCAGCTGCTCAAATCGAACCGACCGGGCGTGGCGGAAGAGTTGACTGGCTCGCCGGATTGGGTGCTGGAAATCGTCAGCCGCACGTCGGTTCGTAAAGACACCGTACAGCTTCGCGAGGCCTACCATCGAGCCGGCGTCGGCGAGTACTGGCTCATCGACGTGCAAGGGGAAGAAATTGCATTTCACCTTTTGCTTCGGCAAGAGACGGGTTACGCGGAAGGCACTGCCGAGGATTCCTGGGCCGCCTCTCCTGCCTTCGGGCGCCAATTCCGATTGACGCGTGAAATGGATCAGGACGGCATGTGGCAATACACGCTTGAAATGAAAGATAACGGATAACGCATGAAACCCTTCACCACCCACGCCGGCGTCGTCGCGGTCCCCGGCAATGGCCGCCGCCGCGGTGGCGGGGCACTTTGTGGATGTGAGAGAATGGGCATGACATTGTCGCCAAGAACGGAGCGTTTCCGATGAGCAGTGTTCCCTCGCATGCCGGTTCTTCTTTTCAATTGCAAGGTCTGATTCTCTCTCCCGAGTCGCCGGCGACTACGTCCGTTCCTATTGAGGCTCCGCCAATTCACGGAATCGTGGTCACTCCGTTCGACGAATCGGCCGACGAACTTATCATCCCGGCCTCGGCGTTAACGTATCACGGATTTCGGGAGTGGGCGCTCTCGGATGATTTTCCCGCACGAGGCAGAATCTCGTTTATTGGTGGAGAGCTAATTGTCGACATGAGTCCCGAATCGTTGGAAGAGCACAGCGCAGTCAAATCTGAGATTGCTCGCGTGCTGCTCAATCTGGTGCGCCAACGAGCCCTCGGAATGGTGCACATTGATGGCGTGCTCGTCTCGCACCCCGAGGTTAATCTTTCGAATGAGCCTGACATCCTCTTCATCTCGAAAGAAACGCTGCGCTCTGGGCGACTCCAACTAACGGCGGCCAAGGGCCGCCCCACGAGCACGATAGAAGTCGTCGGCGCCGTTGACTGGGTCTTGGAAATCGTGAGCCCAAGCTCACGTCGCAAGGACTACAAACTCCTGCGCAAAACCTACTTCGACGCGGGCATTCCTGAGTACTGGATCGTCGATGCCTTGGTTGACGACGACGCGGACATCAAGTTCGATGTCTTAGTTGCGACCGAACAAGGCTACGCGTCAGTCATCCCCGTCGATGGCTGGCACAAATCGCCCGTCTTCAATTGTTCATTCAAGTTCTCTCGCGAGCGCGATGAGAACGGCTTCTGGGAATATACGCTTCACATGCAAGAGAAATCATGAAACCCTTCACCACCCACACCGGCGTCGTCGCGGCCCTTGATCGCGCGAACGTCGATACCGACCAAATCATCCCCAAGCAGTTCCTCAAGCGCATCGAGCGCACCGGCTTCGGCGAGTTCCTGTTCTGGGACTGGATTCGCAAGGACGACGGTTCGCCCGATCCGGACTTCGTGCTGAACAAGCCGGAGGCGAAAGGCGCCAGCGTGCTGTTGGCCCGGCGGAATTTCGGCTGCGGATCCAGCCGGGAGCATGCCCCCTGGGCGCTCGAGGACTACGGCTTCCGCGTGGTCATCGCCCCCAGCTTCGCCGACATCTTTTACAACAACTGCTTCAAGAACGGCATGCTGCCCATCCGACTCTCCGAGGAGCAGGTGGACGAGCTGTTCAAGCGCGCCCACGCCCATCAGCCATATGAGCTGACGGCGGATTTGCAAACCTGCACGCTGTCGGACAACTACGGCTTTTCGACGAAGTTCGACGTCGAATCGTTCCGCCGGCAGTGCCTGCTCAACGGCCTGGACGACATCGGCCTCACGCTCGAACACGAAGACAAAATCGCCGCGTACGAAGCAAAGCACGCCGTCGGCGTCTGAGTGCAAAGTCTTGCCATGCTAACTAAGGCCTTCCTTCCATGTTGCAGCATCGCGGCGGCGATGTTACTTGCGCCGTTCGCCGCCGCACAGACCAGCGAAAAGGCCGCGGCCGCGAAGCCCGCCGTCGAAACGCCCCCAGTGGGCCCATCGGCAGATGAATCCGCACAGTATGCCGCCGAAATAGTCGCCAAGAATCTCGACAACCCGTGCGGACTAGCCGTGAGGCAAACCGTAGCGCCAAACGCCCCGTCTGAGCTCTTTATTTCTGAAAGCGGCGCCGGGCGCGTGGTGCGGCTCTTCACCGATAAGCCAAGCGAAGTCGAACCGGTCATCACCGGTTTTCCGGTTGCCAAGTTCGGCGACAAGCCTCAATACAACATTGGTCCGCTGGGGCTGGCGTTCATCACGCCGCGCACCAAGCTCGCCGTCGGCACGGGCGGCCTGCCCGAAGGCGAGGACGTCGTCCAGGTTTATTCGTGGCCGCAAGACGTCACGGCGACGAGCTACGACAAAGCCGAGTACCACGTCGGGCCGATCGCGGCGGGCGGACGGTCGAAAAACGGTGAAGGCAATTTTTTCGGCCTGGCAAAAACGGCGGAGAACGATTCTGAAAACGCCTTCTTCGTCACCTCTGCCGCCGACAAAGAGCACGGCTGGGTGCTGAAAGCCGGCGTCGCCGCGAATCGCTTGGGCGACTTACAACCGTTCATCGCCTCGCAGCAAGTCACCGGCGTGGCGAGTCCGTCGGCCGTCGCGGTGAACCCCAAGCAACGCAGCCACTACCTGGTGGTCGCCCAGATGGGCCACACCGACGACCAGCGCGACAGCGTCGTCACGTTTTACAGCCCCGCCAGCGGCGAGCCGGCAATCGTCCTCAACACGGGCCTCTACGACATCACGGGTCTGGCGTACAACGCCCAATCGGGCGACTTGTACGCCACCGACTTTGCTTGGGCGAAGCCCGAGGCAGGCGGCGTTTATCGGCTGGAAGCCGTCGAGGTTGAGGGCCGGCAGTCCTGCCGCCCTGTGAAGATCGCGCCGGCGATGCGGCCGACAGCGCTCGCCTTCACGCCGGACGGTTCCCTATACGTCACCGCGATGGGCGCCCGCAATACAGTCGATGAACCGCCCACTGGCGTCCTGCTGAAGATCACGCCGAAGGATGCAACGGCAAAGCTATGAGCACGCCCTCACGCCGCCAGCGCATTGAAGCGATGCTCGCCGACGAGCCGGGCGATGTGTTCCTGCGCTACAGCCTGGCCATGGAGCTCGATAAAGAAGACGAGCATGAATCAAGTCTGGCGCGCCTCGGCGAGCTGACGCGCGAAACGCCGCCGTATGTTCCCGCCTTTTTTATGGCGGCGCAGCAGCTCGTGCGGCTAAATCGCATTGACGAGGCACGCACCTTTCTTCGTAACGGCATCGGGTCGGCCCGTGCTCAGGGGAATGCCCACGCTGCGGGAGAAATGAGCGAGTTCCTCGCGTCCCTCGGCGACGCCGGCGAATAAGTACACGACAACGATGAACGCTGATTCCTGAGTGCCATGCCCACGGAGGTCCTCCGACGTGGGCATGATCCAGTTGGCCTCGTGCCCACGCGCACGTGGGCATGGCACACGTCGTCCAAGCCAAGGCCTATTTCCGCGTCCCACACGCGCCGGCCACGCCGCAGCTAACGCACGTACTACAGCCGCCCTGCCCCTTGGCTTCGTCCGTGCCGCAGCCTGGCCCGCAACCTTCGGCGAGCGTCTCGGCAAATTTGCGAAACTCGACGGCCGTTTCATACGCGGCCGCCAGTCGCTCAGTCACGGCCGCCGCCTCGCGCGGCGGTTCGCCCACGAAGTAAAAGAATAGCCCCTCGCCATCGAACAGATGCTCGACGTCCAGCAGCGCCGCCGAGACGTTCGCTTCCGACAACAGCCGCTGGCAAGCCACAAACGCTTCGTCGCGGCGACGCTCAAGTCGGGCTTCCAAAAGATCATCCTGAATCGTCATGCGCCGCAGAATCTGACCGTCCGGGTCAATGACCGACGCCTCGTCTTCCGGCTGAGCCAGCACTTCGCCGATTTCCAAGCCGCGCGGACTGCGGATCACCACCCGGCTGCGCCGCGGATAGCGCACCGCATCAGCGGCAATGAAGTGGCCAACGTGACCCAGCCGGCCGTAGCGAACAACGTGACAACCCATCGAGCAAACTCTGTGTGACTTGGCGTAAGCGTCCTCCATCTTATGCCGGCCGCGCGAAAAACACATAGCCCGGCCATCCTGGCCGGAGCGCTTGGGCCCAAGGGGTCGGGGGTCGTTTTGGACGGGGGGGGTTGTTTAAGAAAGAAGCGTC
>JAICUM010000395.1 GCA_025935855.1 Pirellulales bacterium
AGGGAGTCCTTCGTGGCGGCCTTGGGATTCATCGCCGCAATGTGCAGGGCGACGTCCTTGGCCAGCTCGTCCTTGCCGCCTTCGACCTCGACCAGCACGCCGATCTTCGCCATGTGGACAAAGGCGCCGGCCGGGGCGTTGACCCGCTCCATCCGGGCAATGCGGAACACCTCGCGGATCTTGTTTTCCAGCTCGTCCTTCTGCTCCTGCAGTGTTGAACCCTTGCGGCTAGGCGAGGGCTGAGCCCACAGCTCCTCGGGCGTCTTGGCGCCAGGACCCGTGGCGAGCTGCTTGGCCAAATCATTGGCAAGCTGAACGAAGTCCGGGTTGCCGGCCACCGGCGCCGACTCGCACTGCAGCTCGACCATGGCGCCGACCTTACCGGCGACGCTCGCATAGATGCCGATGCGGCCCTCTTCGGTCGTGCGGTCTTGCCGCTTGGCCATCATCTTCTTGCCGGCCTCGCGGAGCTTCTGCTTGGCGGCTTCCATGTCGCCGCCGGCCTCGTTCAGGGCCTGCTTGCAATCCATCATCGGAAGCTGCGTCTCGTCGCGCAACTTCTTGACCATCTCAGCGGTAATCGCGGGCATTGAAGTCTTACTCCTACTCAATTGTCTCTCGCAGAGGCGCGGAGGTGCAGAGAATGCAAAAATTAGGGAAAACGACAATGTTCCCGCTCTGCAGCTCTGCGCCTCTGCGAGAGATCGATTTCTTGTTAACAAGCCGGGCTTACGATTTCGCTTCGGCCATTTCGGCGCGCTGTGCTTGGGCTTGCTGGACTTGCTGTTGGATGCGGCCTTGGGCGATGGCGTCGGCGAGGATCTTCACGATCAGCTCGATCGATCGCATGCTGTCGTCGTTGCCGGGGATCGGCAGATCCACGAGATCTGGGTCGCAATCGGTGTCGATCAGCGCGACTGTCGCGATGCCAAGCTTGCGGGCCTCGCGCACCGCGTTCTTCTCCTTGCGCGGATCGACGATGACCATGCACTCCGGCAGCCGCGTCATCGTCCTCATGCCGTGCAGGTTGTGATGGATCTTGCGGTACTCACGGTTCAGCGTGGCCTGCATCTTCTTCGAGTACGTTTTGATCTCGTCGCCCTGCAGAGTCTTTTCGAGTTCTTCCAGGCGGCCAAGACGATCACGGATCGTGCGGAAGTTCGTGAGCGTGCCGCCCAGCCAGCGGTCGGCCACGTAGGGCATGCCGCAACGTTCGGCTTCGCGCTGAATCGTTTCGCGGGCCTGCCGCTTCGTGCCGACGAACAGAATCAAGCTGCCGTGCGAGGCGACTTCCGAGAGGTACTTTTTCGCTCGCAAGAGACCGCGGATCGTCTCCCGGACGTCGATGATGTGGATCAGGTTCCGGCGGGCGTAAATGTACGGCCGCATCTTCGGGTTCCAGCGGCTGGAACGATGGCCGAAGTGAACGCCGGACTCGACGAGTTCCTTAACAAGGGTGGTGGACAAAGCGCTAACTCCTGTGGCACACCGGCTATGCGTCGCCGCAGCGACCGTCCGGCGTTGGGATAAATTCGGCCTGAAATGGGAAAACAACTGGGCTGGGCCGTGCAGTCAATTGAGCCCTGTAGTTTATCGGGGCGGGCGCGGGGCGTAAACCCGGCAGTGCGTAGCAAGCTCGACGGTAAAGTGCTTTCGCCGAAGACCCAATGACTAGGCTTTAATGGCGCGAAGGCCGGCGAGGGCGGCTTCGTGGAGCAGACCATTTGTGGCCAGGATGCCACGGTTAGCGGCGAGCGTTCGCCCTTGGCGGAAGTCGAGCGGCTTGCCGTCGAGGTCGGTGATGCGGCCGCCGGCCTCCTGAATCACCAGCGAACCGGCCGCCTGGTCCCACACCATTTCCTTGTATTCGGGCCGCTTCGGCGAGATGAGCCGCAGCAGCACGTCGCCGCCGCCGGCCGCGAGGACGACGTATTTGGCCTGGCTGTCCATGAGCACCGGCTTGGCTTCAACGTTGAGCGTGGCAACCAACGAATCGATGCCGCCGACATCGGTGTGGGCCTTTTCGACCGAGCGAAGCAATCGGGCGTGCTTCGCATCGGAGACATCGGAGACTCGCAGCCGAACCCAGTCTCCGCTCACATCTTCAAGCGGCTGTAGCCACGTGCCTTCGCCGCGCACGGCGGCGATGAGTGAACCGCGGCCGCCGGGCGAGGGCAGGGCGGCGTCCACCAAATCGGGGCAGCCGAGGACTCCTACATTCACCACGCCGTCATTAATCAACGCGAGCGCAACGGCGTATTGTTCCCGGCGAAGGAAGCCCTTCGTGCCGTCCACGGGATCGAGCGTCCAGGTGTTCGCCCGGCGCTCGCCAACGCCGCGATCGATCCAATCGCAGATCGCTTCCGGCGTAGCGTCCGGAACCGCCATCCGGACGAAATGAGTGATTTGCTCCAGCGTTTCGCGGCCGGATTCGGTGCGAAGGGCGACGGCGGTTTCCTCGCCCATCAACGCGGCGTCCGGAAAGCGATCGGCGAGACGTTTGGCGACAAGGGCCTGGGCCGCGAAGTCCGCAACCGTGACCGGGGACTTGTCATCCTTGGTCAGGCCAGAGCCGACCATTTCCTGCTGAACGCGGCGGACTAGCAGCGCGGCTTCGCGCACCGCGTCAATGGCGAAGCGGGCTTCTGGGGAGGCGAGGGCTTGGGTCAAGGGGCGCTCCGGGGGGCGTTCAAAGAAGGGGCCTGAAGGCGCGCTCCCCGGCGGCGGACCTCGGGGTCGCGGCTAAACGAGCGACCGAGGGTCGTGACCCGCGGCTCCTGAATCTGGGAAAACTACCCCGCTAGGATTCGAACCTAGAATGAGGGAATCAAAATCCCTAGTGTTACCATTACACTACGGGGTAAGGGGAACGTTAATTTATATCTCTGCGAGGCGCGCTCCGCTACCGTGAGAGCGGCTAAACGGCAAGCGATTGGACGCCACAAAAGGCGATTCAAGACTCGGTAGAGCGAAGGCGGCTGGCGACGGCGAAGGCAACTTGTTCCAACTCACGAGCCAGATCGACCCCCACCTGGCTCACCCCTTCCGGTAGGGCAAGCGTCACCGGAGCAAAGTTCACGATGCCCCGGACTCCGGCAGCGACCAGCCGGTCGGCAGCCGCCTGGGCGTGAGCGGCGGGAACGGCCACTAGGCCGAGATCGATCTGCCGCTCGGCGACGATTTCGGTCAGACGGTCAATCGCCAAAATCTCGACCCCTTCCACCTGCGTACCGACTTTCGCCGGATCGGAATCGAACGCCGCCGCCAGGCTGAAGCCCTGCGGCTCAAACCCGCGATAGCCGAGCAGCGCTCGGCCCAGGTTGCCCACTCCCACAAGTACCACCGTCCAACGGCGGTCGGTCCCAAGAATCCGGCGAATCTCGCTGATCAACTCATCGCAGCGATAACCAATGCCAGGATGCCCGAAGTTCCCGAAGTACGCCAAATCCTTGCGAACCTGGGCGTCGCTAAACCCAAGCCGCTCGCCCAGTTGGCTGCTATTGGTGGTTTGAGCTCCTTCGACCACCAGATGCTGCAGTTCGCGCAGGTACAGGCTAAGTCGGCTCACGACTGCGGCCGGGACGGTAGCCGGCTCAGGGCGTGGACCTGGGGACTTGGGCGAACTCATGCCGGGCGGCTCGCGGCGGAAAGCGCCGGAAGATGGCGTCGTGAGGGAAGCTCCGCAGCGAGCGGGCGAGGTCACTTTAAATCAATCGCGCGTGAGCGGCAAGCGCGCGACCCGCGGCGTACCCGCACCTGGCAGGATCACCGCGACCGAGCCTGCGGGTTAAATCCTTGCCTCCGCTGCTTTCCGCAAACCCTTTCCTGGCCTCAACTTTTCGCCGGCAGGAGCGTCTTGCCTGGGTCGTCTTCTCGGCATTTCCGGCAGGGGAGGCGTTCGACTCGCCGCCCTAGGTAAGCCCTCCTATTCCAACTGTAGCGATTGCGCGCCCTGCGTGTTCCGCGTTGAGAGAGAAACCGGCGCGATCTGGCTAAGGGGGCGAGGCTTTGACTTCCGAATCAATTAGGGACGGGAGGCTTCCCGTTTTGACCAAGCTGTCTATTTTCACACACGAGTCTTCGACTCACAGGTAAGGAGGCAACGGAATGAGAGCGAAAATGGGGATGCCCGCGCTCGCTGTCTTCGCCTTGGCAATGCTGGCGTCGTCGCCGGCATGGGCGGGATATTGCGGCGCGGCCCGGTACGGCGGGGTGACGCTCTGCGGCTGCTGCGAGCAGGATTGTCACACCGTCATGAAAACGGTTCGTTGTAAAGTCTGGGAAAAGAAAGAGGTCCAGTGCACTCGCACTGTCTGGGAACGCGTCTGCGAGGACAAAGTCATCAACTGCGTCCGCATGGTTCCCCAACAGTGCTCGAAGGAAGTCTGCTACACGGTCTGCAAGCCGGTGTGGGAGACCAAGACCCGCTGCTACACCGTGTGCAAGCCGGTCTGGGAAACCAAGACCCGCACCTACACGGTCTGCAAGCCGGTCTGGGAAACCAAGCAGCGCGAAATCTGCTACACCGTCTGCAAGCCGGTTTGGGAAACCAAGACCTGCGAGATTCCGTACACGGTGTGCAAGCCGGTCTACGAGACGAAGACCCGCGAGATTCCCTACACGGTCTGCAAGCCGGTGTGGGAAACCAAGACCCGCGACATCCATTACACGGTCTGCAAGCCGGTCTACGAGACCAAGACCCGCAACATCTGCTATACGGTCTGCAAGCCGGTTTGGG